>NZ_JBHXUW010000002.1:102276-247999 GCF_042672475.1 Streptomyces sp. NPDC127177 | reverse complement strand
CTGGGTGCGGCGGTCGGTGCCTCGCGTGCCGCGGTCGACGCGGGCTGGTACCCGCACACCAACCAGGTCGGCCAGACCGGCAAGTCGGTCTCCCCGCAGCTGTACATCGCTTCGGGTATCTCCGGCGCGATCCAGCACCGGGCCGGTATGCAGACCTCGAAGACGATCGTCGCCGTCAACAAGGACGCCGAGGCCCCGATCTTCGACCTCGTCGACTACGGCGTCGTCGGCGACCTCTTCGACGTCGTGCCCCAGCTCACCGAAGAGGTCAACACCCGCAAGGGCTGACACCCATGGCACGAGGCGCGTTCCGGGGCCGCACGGTGGAGACACCGTGCGGCCCCGCGCCGTTGTCCTCGAACGGCCTCAGGGCCGGAACGCCCTGAGCGTCACGTCAACGAGCGCGTCGGCGTACTCGGCGGTCAGTGGTCCCGAGCGATGCAGCCAGCGCTGGAACAAGGGCGCGTAGAGCACCTCCAGGACCAGGTCGAGGTCGGCGTCGGCAGCCAACTGGCCTGCTCGCTGCGCGCTGCGCAGTCGCTCCTTCTTGGCCTCGTCCACCGGCCGGGCCAGCTTCTCGCGGTACTGCGCGGCGAGCTCGGGGTCGTTGCTGATCTCGTTGTTGAGCGCCCGGACCGGCTTCTCGAACTCCGGGTCGGCGAACTCGGCGGCCGTCGCGCGCATGACCGTCCGGAGGTCGGCCTCGATGTCGCCGGTGTCCGGCAGCGCCGCGGCCCGGCCCTCGGCGCCCTCGCTGAGCGCCAGGAAGGCATCGAAGATCACCGCGCCCTTGGACGGCCACCAACGGTAGATCGTCTGCTTGCCGACACCGGCCCGGGCGGCGATGGTCTCGATCGCCACCTTGCCGTACCCGACCTCGGAGACCAGCGCGCGGGTCGCCTCAAGGATCGCCTGTCGCGAACGTTCGCTGCGCCGGGAGCGGTCCGGCTTCATGGCCTGGGACATGAACGCAGGCTAGCACCTCAACGAGACGGACCGGTTCGCATTGACAAGGCCACGGCAACCCTGCACACTCGAGCCCAACGAGACGAACCGTCTCGCCTCAGGAGGTGGGATCCAAATGACGACCGCCAGAGTCTGGTTCATCACCGGTGCTTCGCGGGGCCTGGGCAGAGCGTTCACCGAGGCGGCCCTGTCCGCCGGAGACCGCGTCGTGGCCGCGGCCCGTCACATCGAGCCGCTCGCTGCCCTGGCCGACGCGTACCCGGACGCCCTCGTCACGCTGCCGCTGGACGTCTCCGACCGCCGGGCCGTGTTCGACGCCGCGGACCTCGCCGCCGCGGCCTTCGGGCGGCTCGACGTCGTGGTCAACAACGCCGGCGGGCTGCTCTACGGAATGGTGGAAGAGGCCACGGAGGAACAGATCCGGGCACATCTGGACGTCAACTTCTTCGGCGCGGTCTGGGTCGCCCAAGCCGTCCTGCCCCATCTGCGCGCACAGGGCTCCGGGCGCATCCTCCAGGTCACATCGATGGGCGCCGCCGGGGGCATGGCGTCCGTCGGCTTCTACGGTGCGGGCAAGGCGGCGCTCGGCTCGGTGAGCGAGGCACTGGCCATGGAGGCCGAGCGGTTCGGCGTCAAGGTCACCGTCGTGGAGATGGGCGGCTACGACACCGGCCTGTTCACCCAGGGCACCACGACGACCGAGGCCCTCCCGCACTACGAAAGCCTGCGCGCCGAACTGGCGGAGATGTGGGGCGACGAGACCGGGCCGCCCCCGGCCACGGCCGCGCCCGTCATCATGGAGCTGGCCGGTCTGCCGGAACCGCCCCGACGGCTCGTCGTCGGCGGCCGGTCCTACGACCAGGTCCAGACACTGAACCGGGCCAGGGCCGGGCTCTACGAGGCATGGGAGGAACTCAGCCGCAAGGCCCCGGGCTGACCGGTACCGCGCCCGCCCCGCCCCCGCGCCAAGTGCCCCTCAGACGATCGAGCGACCGGTGGGTGCCAGCCGCAGTGTCCGGGGGGCCTCGGACTGCTCCCGCTCGATGCCGGGCAGGATCTCGTCCCGCACGGCGGCGTGAGCCAGGACGTCGGAGAGGTGCTCTCGGTACGCGCGCTCGTCGGGGTGGGCGCTGAGGACCACGGCGACGTTCTCCCCGGTGCGCACGGGCAGCCGGGGGAAGGTGTTGGGGGCCGTCTCCGTGGTGAGGACGGCGAGCGGTGCGGGTCCGGTCTCCCGGAGCACGGGCAGGAGGCGGTCCTGGATCAGCACGATGCCGTCGTCCCGTGCGGGCGGGAAGGACCATACGGTGGCGGCCACGAACCGGTCCGGTGCCGCGGTGCCGACCGGAGGCCTCTGGGGCGGGGAGGCGTCGGTGCCGTTCCCGTCCGGCAGGGGCCGCAGCAGCAGGACGTCGTCGGAGTCGGCCATGGTGTCGTTGGCCCGGGGGCCGTGCTCCGCCCAGACAGCGCCGCCGTAGAAGGCCGAGAGTGCCCGCTTCCGCGCCCCCATGTCCGGGAACCCGCGCAACCAGACGAAGCGGTCCGGGTCGTCGAGGTCGCGGAACTGGCCGAGCACGGACATCCCGGCCGCCTCCTGGGTTTCGACGAACTCCCGGTCGAACAGCTCGATGAGTTCGTCGCGTCGGCCGGGACGCAGCGTGTACTGGCGAAGTTCGATCACGGCGGGGCGGTGGCCTGACGTATCGGTGAGGGGCACGCGAGGGACTCCTGTTCGGCTCCCGGCTCGTTCGGTCGGAGCCGGGTACGGACCGACCGTAGGACGCATATGTGCCAGGGGGTGTCAGGGTTTCCGGGGAGAATGGGCCCATGTCCGCTGGTCGTCTGTTGTCGGTGTTGCTCCTGCTCCAGTCACGTGGCCGTGTTCCGGCGCGCGGGATCGCCGACGAGCTGGGGGTGTCGGTGCGGACGGCCTACCGCGACGTGGCCCGTCTCCAGGCCGCCGGAGTGCCGGTCTACGCCGAGCCGGGCCGCAACGGCGGCTACCGGCTGCTCGACGGCTACCGCACCCGCCTGACCGGGATGAGCCAGGGTGAGGCGCGGGCCCTGCTGTTCGCCGGTCTCCCCGGGCCCGCCGCCGATCTGGGGCTCGCGGCGGAGGTGGCGGGAGCGCGGCTGAAGCTGCTGGCCTCGCTGCCGGCCGGGCTGCGCGAGGAGGCGGCGCAGACCGAGGCGGTGTTCCACCTGGACGCCCCGGCCTGGTACCGGGAGCCCGAACGAACCCCGTATCTCCCCCTGTTCGTCGACGCGGTGCTCACCCGGAGCGTGGTGGACGTGCGTTACCGCCGCTGGCGCGCCCCGCAGGAGGTGGAACGCCGCCTTCGCCCCTACGGTCTGGTCCTCAAGTCCGGCGTCTGGTACCTCGTGGCCGCCACGGCGGACCGGACCGCGGTCTACCGGGTCACCCAGGTCCTCGACGCGACACCGGGTGACGAGCGGTTCGACCGTCCGCCGGGCTTCGACCTCGGCGCGTACTGGACCTCCTACCTGGACGACTTCCAGAGACGCCGCTTCACCGGCACAGCCACCATCCGCCTGTCCCCGCGGGGGCGCCGGCGCCTGCCCGACAACCTCCCCCCTGAGGTCGTGCGGGCGGCCGAGAGCACCGCGGTCTCCGTCGGCGACGCCGGATGGACCGAGGCGGTCATCCCGACCGAGAGCACCGAGCACGCGTGCGGCGAGCTGCTGCGACTCGGCACCGACGTGGAGGTCGTCGCCCCGAAGGAGCTGCGGCGGGCCATGGCCGACACGGTGGGCGTACTCGCCGCGGCGTACGGAACCGGCTGAACGGAATCGGCCGGCCCGTGGGGCGGTCCCCCGAGGGGCGGCGGTGGTCGTGGCCGCGCGGGCGGGGTGACGAGCGGCAGGAGACCGGTCACCGCCCCGCCCGCGCGGCCGGAGGGATCAGTCCAGCAGTTCCTCGACGAGTGCGACGGCCCTCGTGGTGCCGCCCTCGGCCCTCGCCGCCGCCCGGAGTCGCGCCGAGCGGCCGGCCACCTCGGGGTCGGCGACGAGTTCGGCCAGGGTGGCGCGCAGCGCGTCGGCGGTGGCGTCCTCCGTGTCGAGGCGGCGGGCCACGCCGAGTTCCACGAGCCGGTCTGCGTTCATGAACTGTTCCGCTCCCTGCGGGACGGCGATCATCGGGACGCCGGTGAAGAGCCCTTCCGCGCTGCCGCCCATGCCCGCATGGGTGATGAAGGCGTCGGCCTGCTCCAGGATCGACAGCTGCGGTACCCAGGAGTGCACTTCGACGTTGGAGGGGATCTCGCCGAGCTCCCGCCGGTCGGTGTGCCGGCCGACCTGGAGGACGACGTGCCAGCCCGGCAGTTCGCCGTACGCTGCCAGGCACTGACGGTAGAAGCCGGGCCGGTTGGTGTACGCCGAGCCCAGCGAGACCAGCAGGACGTTCTCGGCGTCCGCCGGTCGGGTCCAGGGCTGTTCGCCGCCGCGCCCGCCGAGGCAGGGACCGACGAACGTCACCGTGTCCGTGTCGACGTCGTCGGCGTTCGGCTGCATCGCCCTGGGGATCAGGGCGACGGTCCGGGCGGGCCGGCCGCAGAAACCCTCCAGCTCCGTCGTGGTGGCGCCGCACCCGGCGAGCCAGCGGCCGAACCTCGACCGGTACGCGTCGGCGCCGGGCAGCGCCCAGACGTGCGCCGCCACGTCCTGTTCGTAGCCCTCCCAGGCGACGAAGGTCGGGGAAAGCTGCATGAGGGGGCGGTTCTGCGATTCGGCCAGCGCACGCGCGGCGTACGCGCCGATGTCGTACAGGTAGAGGTCGGCGGGGTCGTCGTCGTAGAAGGCCCGCAGCTGCGGAAGGGCCTGCACGGCCTCGTCGAGGAAGAGGCTCATCGCGGCGATGGGGTCGTCGGGCCAGTTGTTGTCCGCGACCGGCAGCACGGAGTCGTACGGGACGAACTCGGCGCCGGTGGCCTCGATCCGCTCGGCCACCGCCGGATCGTTGGCGTACGTCACCCGGTGGCCGCGGGCCACCAGTTCGCGGATGATCTCGAGGCTCGGCAGGACGTGGCTGACGGCGGGGATGCCGGCCATCGCGATGTGTGCGCGGGGACGGGACATGGAACATCACTCTTCTCAGGTCTGCGGCGAAAGGGACACGGCGGACCGGTGCGTCGGCCACCCCGGCGCAGATGCCGGGCCGTGGGCGCGCACACGGGCATGCCGGACGCGGGCGGGGCGCTGCCCCGTACCGCGTCAGCCGTAGATCTGGTGGAAGTGCATGCCGGGGACCCTATCTCCCGTCCGGTCCGGCCGCACATGGATTTCCGCGGGCCGCCGGGGCCGCCCCGGCAGCGCGGTCACACGGACGGGGCCGCGGCCTCGAGCGCGTCGACGCTGCCGGACATGAGGGTGCGTACGTGCTCCGTGATGTGTTCCGCGGGCCAGTCCCACCAGGCCAGCGCGAGCAGCCGGGCGATGTCCCGTTCGCTGTGGCGGGTGCGGATGAGGCGGGCCGGGTTGCCGCCGACGATCCCGTAGTCGGGCACGTCCCTGGTGACCACGGAACCGGTGCCGATGATCGCGCCGTGTCCGATCCGCACCCCGGGCATGATCGTCGCGCTGTGGCCGAACCAGACGTCGTTGCCGACGACGGTGTCCCCGCGGCCGGGCAGCCCGGTCAGCAGGTCGAAGTGGTCGGCCCACGATCCGCCCAGGGTGGGGAACGGAAAGGTGGAAGGGCCGTCCATACGGTGGTTGGCGCCGTTCATGATGAAGCGCACGCCCGTGCCCAGCGCGCAGAACCTGCCGATGACCAGCTTCTCCGGGCCGTAGTGGTAGAGCACGTTGCGCGTCTCGAACGCGGTCGCGTCGTCCGGGTCGTCGTAGTAGGAGTACTCCCCGACCTCGATCAGCGGGGACTTCACCAGTGGTCTGAGCTGCACCACCCTCGGCTGGTCGGGCATCGGGTGGACCACGGTCGGGTCGGCGGGCACCGGCATGGCGCGTTGGTTCCTCACGGTCGGCGGGCAGGACCGGTCCATGGTCGCGCCCGCCGCCCCGTCACGACAGCGGTTTACCGCGCCGCCGCACCCACCCGGCCGCTCCGACCGGAAACGGCACCGCTCCCACCGGGCGGGCGGCCCGGTGGGAGCGGAAGGGAGGGCCGGGTCAGGGCTGGACCGGCATGGACCAGCAGTTGGACGTGGCGGGCCGGCCCGCGAGGCGGTCGGTCAGCCACGAGATCGCTTCGCCCTGGTCGGTGATGAGCGGAACCACGTGGTTGGTGAGGAGCTTGTCGCCGAGGTTCGGCAGGATGACGGCGTCGTAGGTCACGTTGGCACCCTTGTGGCACCAGTCCACCGCCAGCTGCCGGGCCTGGCGGTGGGGAACGATGTCGTCCTGGATCCCGGTCGCCAGACGCACCGGGCCGGCGGGCTTGAGGTTCCCGATGCGCTGCTTGTCGAGAGCGGCCTGCGCCCGGGGCTCGGCCGCGATGACGTCACCGATGGACTTGCCGCTGTTGGTCCACTTACTGCTCTTGGCGAAGCCGTAGCCGAGGATCGCGTCGCCGACGCACATGGTCGACGCGTCCTTCAGCGCGGCCTTGCCCGCGGCGTTGACGTTGGCCTCGACGACGTCGCGGAGGTCCGAGTCGGCCTGGGCGAAGCCGTTGATCGACCACGCCAGCGCACCGGCGAGGGCGCTGCCGTCGATGCCCTTCATCACCGCGGTGAGGTCGGCGGGCGGCGCACCGGAGTAGGTGCCGGACAGTTCGATGTCGGGTGCGTAGGAGGGTTGCAGTTCGGCGGCCGAGGCACTGGCTCCGCCGCCCTGGCTGTACCCGTACAGTCCGGTGCGCGACTTCGGGGTGATGGACGCGCCCGGCACGGCGTGCGCGGCGCGGGCCGCGTCCAGCAGGGCGTGTCCCTCGTCGACACGGTTGACGTAGGTGTGCAGCCGGTCGGTGGTGCCGAGTCCGACGTAGTCGGTGACGACGACCGCCGTGCCCGCGGAGAGCAGGCGGTAGATCGCCAGGGCCTCGTAACCGACAGACACGGTCTCGCCGTTCAGGGTCAGCGGGTACTGGAGGGCCATCGAAGGGGCGCACTGGTCGCCCTGGCCCATCGTGCCGGAGGCCACCGCGACCAGCGGTCGCGCACCGCCGCCCTTCCAGGCGGCCGACGGTTCGATGTAGGCGCCGGTCACGGCGACCGGCTGCCCGCCGGAGTCGGTTGACTTGTACATCAGCCGGGTGGCGGTGCCCGGCATGGGCCGGCCGTCGAGGCCCGGAATGCTCAGGCCCAGGGGCAGCGGCTCCTGGCGGATCAAGGCGCCGTTGGCGCTGGGGAGTTCGGTGGGAGGGTTGTAGAAGTCGGGGATCGTCACGCCCCGGGACACCACTGACTGTGTCCCGTCGGCGGCGGTCGCGGGTACGGCGTAGGCGACCGCACAGGCCGCCGTCGTCACCGCGACGGCCAGCACTCGCGCGACTCCCGGGCGTTGCCGGTGACCGGTTGCGGTCGCCGGGTCCGCGGTATCGAAGGTGGAACACGAACGGGTGTTCTTGCGGCTCACAGTTCACTCCTCGCTCTGCTCCGAATGCAGGTGAGCGCAAGCTAGCAGTGGAACTTACCGAGGGTAACCCAGCGGTAAGTTACGCGTTGGTAACCATCGGTTCGACACGGGGCCGCTCCACAACGGCTCGAACCGGGTCATCTCCGGGGCACCTCCGGGGCGCACAAGTTCCCTATTCTTGGGGCGAGCTGATCACCCGATGCCTCACGCCCCTGGAGTTCACCATGTCCCGACCGGCCGGCGACGCCGCACCCCTGCACATCGACACCAGCAAGCCGCACCCGGCGCGGATGTACGACTGGTTCCTCGGCGGCAAGGACAACTACCCGGTCGACGAGGCGATGGGCGGGCAGATGCTCGCAGTCGAACCCGGAATTCCGGTGATGGCCAAGGTGAACCGCGCCTTCATGCACCGCGCCACCCGCTGGCTGTCGGAACAGGGCATCCGGCAGTTCCTCGACATCGGGACGGGGATACCCACCGAGCCCAACCTCCACCAGGTGGCCCAGCAGGCCGCTCCCGCCACCCGGGTCGTGTACTGCGATAACGACCCGATCGTGCTGGCCCACGCCGAAGCCCTGCTGAACGGCGCTCCCGAGGGCGCGATCGACTACGTACAGGCCGACGCCCGGAACGTGGACGCCATCCTCGAACGGGCGGGCAGGACGCTCGACTTCAGCAGGCCGGTGGCCCTCTCGATGATCGCGCTGCTGCACTTCGTGAGCGACGAGGACGGCGCCTACGAGCTGGTGAGCAGGCTGACCGACGTACTGGCGCCCGGCAGCCATGTGGTGATCTCGCACCTCACCGCCGACTTCCAGCCGGAGAAGGCCCGGAAGGTCGACGAGATGTACAAGGCCAACACGCTCACACTGGCCCCGCGCAGCCGCGATCAGGTCTCGGCGTTCTTCGACGGCCTGGACGTCGTCGAGCCCGGGATCGTGACCGCGGAGGCATGGCACCCGGAGCTCGGCGAACCGGTCCCCGGCCAGGACGACGTCATCAGCGCGGGATACGTGGCGGTCGGCCGCAAGCCGTAGGGCCGCGAACCGGAACACCGGGGCACCGGTTGTTCACGGCACAACCACATATGAGAGATTGTTATTCCTTTTGTGAAGACCCCTGAGCCATTCGGGGGCCCACGGTGAGGGATGCGGGTGCCGGCCACGCCACAGGCGAGCGGGCCCTTCAACATGCCTGCACAGAGCGCGTGTTGAACGATTCTGAGGCCGTGACAGAGGTCGGCCGGGGAGCCCATCCGGTGATAGCATCCCGGCATCTGTGATCTTGATCCAATAGGTTCAGATGCTGATTTGCGATCGGCGGCCTGTCTCTCCACGCAACAGCGGCCGGTCCGTGCCGAGCGGCCGCGTCGCAGGTACCTCGCGAGGTGTGCCCGTCGCCGTCCGCATGCCATGCGCCGGGAAAGGTTTCCATGATTCAAGACGCACTTGTGTGGTGCTTGGTTGCGGTGGCGGCGATAGCCGTGGTCGCGGCCGTGGCACTCGCCGCCCGCAACAGAGCCCTCGGGGCGAAGAAGAAGCAGACCGAGGCGGAGCTGAGGCGCCAGCTCCACGCATCAGACAGCCAACTCCATGTGTCGAGAGCCGAACTGCACCGGTTCATGAGCGAGCAGGACGGCACCCTCCGAGAGGCCAAGGAGGCGGCCGAGGAGAACACCAAGGCGGTCCTCAAGGGCGCCGCCAGCTTCCTGCAGAGCCTCGCGGCCGAGCAGACGATGCTCCTGGACGGCGTGCAGCGGAAGTACGGCGGTCACGCGGTACTGAGCGACCTGCTGGAGGTCAACCACGCCAACGCGCAGATGGCGCGTAAGGCACAGGGCATCGCGGTCATGTGCGGTGCGCCGCTCGGCCGCCGTAACAGGCCCGCCAGCGTCTACGACGTGGTGCGCAGCGCCCAGGGGCAGATCCGTAACTTCAACCGGGTCGCCATCATGCAGCAGACCGGTCTGGCGCTGAAGGCGTCGGCCGTCGCTCCCGTGGCGCTGGCCGTGGCGGAGCTGCTTGACAACGCTGCCAGCTTCTCCCAGCAGGACGCTCCGATCGAGGTGACGTTCCAGCGGATCCAGAACAATCTGTGCATCGTCATCGACGACGCCGGTGTCAGCATGAACGACGAGGACCGGCAGCGGGCGACCGAGCTGCTGGCCGGCGATGTCGTCCCGCGGCTCTCGCAGCTCGGCAACCAGCCGAAGTTCGGTTTCCCGGTGATCGGCCTGATCGCGCGTCAGTACGGCTTCAAGGTGGATGTCACCGGAGTCTCCCGGTACGGCGGCGTCCGGGCCGTCGTCCTGTTGCCCGAGGAGCTGTGGACCATGGAGGAGACACCCCCGGCCCAGGAGGCCCCCGTCAGCAGCATCCTGCGCAACGAGGGGCGGCCACAGAGCGCGGCGCCCCGCACGACGCACGGTCTGCCCAAGCGCGGGGCGCGCCAGGCGCCCATCGCGAGCGTGCCCGACCCCGAGACCGACCGTCCGGCACCCCGGGCCTCCGAGGAGACCGGCCGCTCCTCCGGACGCAGCCTGGGCGCTTTCCAGCGCGGCACGCTCTCGGGCCGCAACCTTGATGTCACGCCGCTCGAAGGGTCCGAAGACACATGAGCGCAGACCTGTCGTGGATGCTCGAGGACATCGTGCACAACGTGCCCCGGGCACGGCACGCCGTCCTGCTCTCCGCTGACGGCCTTCCTCGTGGGGCCACGGAGGGCCTGGCCGAGAAGGATGTGCGCACCATCTCCGCCGCCATGGCCGGGATGCAGTCGCTCAGCCGGGCCACGGCACACTTCGCGGGGCCGGAGGAGGACCGGCAGTGGAACCAGACGATCATCGAGTTCTCCCACGGGTGGAGCTTCCTGATCGGAGCGGGACAGGGTGCGTACCTGGCCGCCGCGGCGGCGCCCGACGTCGACATGCAGCAGATCTCCTTCCGCATGCACCGCCTCGTGGCCCGGCTGGGAAACAACCTCACCTCGCCGCCGAGGGTGAACACGGAGGACGACGCCGGCACCCGCAACACCGGCACGCCGCGGCGCGGCGGCAGTGGGGACTCCGGTTTCGTGCTCGCGGAGCTCGACCGGGTGATCTCCGGTGTCCAGGGCGCCCGGCACGCGGTACTGCTGGGGTCGGACGGTCTGCCCCGCGGGGCGACCAGCGGGATGAACAGGGACCTGGCGGACACGATATCCGCCGCCATGACGGGCATCCACGCGTACAGCAGGGTCACCTCGCAGTTCGCGGGCGTCCTGGAGGGCGCCGAGTGGCGGCAGACGGTCATCGAGTTCCAGCACGGCTGGATCTTCCTGATGGCTGCCGGGCCCGGTGCCTTCCTGGCCGCCGCCGCCGAACACGACTGCGACATCGAGGAGTTCACCACGCGTCTGCACGAGGTGGTGCCCAGACTGACCGCACCGACAGCACGGGGGGAGGCGGCGGGCCATGCCTGACGAACCCGAGCAGGATCTCGACCTGGAGCTGACCACCCCGTTAGTCCCACTCTTCGTCATCACCAACGGGCGGGCCCTGCCGCCGGACCACGAGTACGAACACACCACCCTCGTCATGGCGGCACAGGACGCTTCGGCCACGGCGCGCACGCTCTCCCCCGAGGCGAGCCAGGTCATGGAGCTGGTCACCGACGGCTTCCTGTCCGTGGCCGAAGTCGCCGGCCACACGCACCTCCCACTGGGCATCGTGCGCATTCTGCTCGCGCAGTTGGAGGAGGACAGCCTCATCCTCGTGAGGAGACCGATACCGCGCGCCGAACGTGTCGACAGAGAACTGGTCAGCGCCGTGCTCGAAGGCCTGAAGAATCGATTCGGAGCGTAACGCGTGCACTTGGATCCAGACGTCTCCAATGCGGTGAAGATCCTCGTTGTGGGGCATTTCGGAGTCGGGAAGACCACCTGCATCGGAAGCCTCTCCGAGATCGAGCCGCTGCGGACCGAGGAGGAGATCACCGAGGCCAGCGAGGGGTACGACGACCTGTCGGGCACCCCTCTCAAGAAGACCACCACGGTGGCCATGGACTTCGGCCGTCTCACGCTCAGTGACACGCTGGTGCTCTATCTCTTCGGAACGCCCGGCCAGGAGCGCTTCAAGGAGATGTGGGAGGAACTGTCCCGGGGCGCGCTGGGCGCGCTGGTCCTCGTCGACCCCGAGCGGCTGCACGAATCCTTCCCCGTCCTGGACCTGGTCGAGAGCTTCGGCCTGACCTACGCGATCGGCGTCAATCACTTCGAGGGCACCACGGACTACCCGCTCGACGAAGTCCGAGAGGCGCTGAACCTGACGTCCGAGACCCCCGTCGTGAAGTGCGACGTACGCGACGAGAACTCCTCGGCCCAGGCACTCATCACCCTCGTCAAACACCTCATGTCCCTGCTCGGCTAGGAGCACGCAATGCAACAGCCGCTTGACGGCCAGGAGATACCCCCTCCCGGCTGCCCCGCGCACGCGAACGTCCAGCTGTACGGCCCCTCGTTCGGGGCCGACCCCGACGGCCACTACGCGCATCTGCGCTCGTTCGGCCTGAGCGCCCCCGTGGACATCGCCCCCGATGTCCAGGTCGAGCTGGTCACCAGCTACGACGCCGCCCTGTACGTCCTGCAGAACCCGGCGTCCTTCGTCCGCGACTCCCGCCGCTGGAACGCGCTGAACGAGGGGCGCGTCCCGGCGGACAGCCCGGCGCTGCCCATGATGAGCTACCGCCCCAACGCACTGTTCAGCGACGGCGCGGCGCACGCCCGGCTGCGGCAGGCGGTCACCGACAGCCTCGCCACGATCAACGAGCTGCACCTCGTCCGGCAGACGCAGCAGTCCGCCGAGTACCTGATCAGCCGCTTCAGCGCCGAGCCGCGTGGCCAGGCGGAGCTGATGGCCGAGTACGCCCAGCCGCTGCCGCTGCTGGTCTTCAGCAATCTGTTCGGCTGCCCGCCCGAGATCGGCGACCGGGTGATCGCCGGGATCAGCGGAATCTTCGAGGGCACCCCCGGCGCCGACGAGGTGCTCGGCGGGGCGCTCACCGAGCTGATCGCGCTCAAGCACCGCCGCCCCGGGACCGACCTGACGACGCGTCTGATGGAGCACTCGGCCCAGCTCACCGACGAGGAGGTGCTGCATCAGCTCGTCACCCTGCTCTCCGGTGGTACCGCGCCGCTGACCGCGGCCATCGCGACGAGCGGCGCGCTGTACCTCGGCGAGGAATGGCAGACCGGGCTGCCGGTCGAGGACGCCGTCGCGCAGGCCCTGTGGAACTACGCGCCGATCGCCAACTACGCGGCCCACTACCCGACCCACGACGTCGATCTGGGCGGCAGGGTGCTCCGGGCCAACGATCCGGTGCTGATCTCGTTCGCAGCGGCCAACACCGACCCCAAGCTGACCGAGCACCGTCAGCAGCTCAGTGCCAAGGCGCACTTGGCCTTCGGAGCCGGTCCGCACGCGTGCCCCGCCAAGGACCCGGCGTTCATGATCGCGGTCACCGCCGTCGAGACCCTCCTCAACCGGCTGCCCGACATCGAGATGCGCGTCCCGTTCAAGACGCTCGCCTGGGCACCGACCCCGTGGAGCCGCTCACTGGTGACCCTGCCGGTCCGCTTCACCCCGAGGGTGGTGCCGTCGGCCGCCGAGACCGCGCATCCGCAGGCCGCGTCCCAGAACTCGCAGCAGCAGCCCACCGCCGAACAGCGTTCCGCAGCACGGCCGTCGGGTCCCGGTAACGCCTCCGCGGGGCACTCCAAGGGAGGCATGTTCAGCCGGTTCCTGGCATGGACGAGGGGCGAGTGACTTAAGTAACCTCCTGAGTTCCCTGTGTTATTGGATGTTTCAACGATCATGCGGGTATGCATGGCGGCTGGTTCTCGGAAAGGAGCCGCCATCATGGGCGTTGTCACCACTCCCACGCACGACCGCAGGGCGTCCGCCTCCCTGTTCTCCCGTCTGCGGACGGTAGGAGGGCAGGCCGATCCCTTCCCCATATACGAGGAGTTGCTGGCGAGGGGCGAGGTCAGTCCGGCCCCCTGGGGCGGCTCCCTCGTCACCGGCTTCGCCGTGTGCGACCAGGTGTTGCGCAGCCGGGACTGGCTCGAGCCCGACAAGCGGTGGCGTGACAGACAGGGTCCGGGCACCCGCTGGAACGCCTCCTCGTCACAGGAGATGAGCAACACGCTGGCCGCGCTCAACGCGCCGGACCACACCCGGGCTCGCCGGGCGGCCGGCACGTTCGACCGGTCCACCGTGGAGCAGATCAGCCGGACGGTGAACACGACCACGGACCGGCTCCTGGACACCCTGTCGGAGCAGTTGCGCGACGGGGAGGCGGACTTCGCGGCCCTCGTGGGCGAGGAGCTGCCGGTCGCCACCATCGGTGGCTGGCTCGGTCTGCCGGCCGCCGACTGGCCCCGTCTGCGGGAGCTGACCCACGACCAGGTCTTCACCCAGGAACTGCTGCCCTCGGCAAGCCAGCTGGCGGCGTCCGACGCGGCCACGGCCGAGCTCCGCGTCTACTTCATGGAGCTGGTCGCCGACCGGCGCGCCCACCCGGGTGACGACCCCGTATCGCGCTGGATACAGACGTGGGACGCGCTGGAACCCGACCCGGACAAGGCCGACGAGGCCGTCTACTTCCTGGTCCTGTTCGTCCTGCTGGCCGCCCTGGAGACCACCTCGCAGCTCCTGACGACCATGACGCTCCTGCTCGTCGAGCATCCGGAGCGCTGGAACATGGTCGCCGACAACCCGGACCTGGTCCCCGGGTTCGTGGAGGAGACACTGCGCTACGACCCGCCGACCCACGTCATCAGCCGGGTGGCCGCGGAGGACTGCGTCCTGTCGGGGTGGGAGATACGCAAGGACGAGATGGTCCACCTCATGGTGGGAGCGGCCCACCGCGACCCCGCCAGGCACAGTGACCCCGCCCTCTTCGACCCCCGGCGCAAACCCGCCCACCTCGCCTTCAGCGGGGGCATCCACTACTGCCTGGGTGCGCCGCTCGCCCGTCTGGAGGCCCAGGTACTCCTCCGTCAACTCATACGCCGGCTCCCCCGGCTCACCCTCGTGCGCCGCCCCTCCATGGCCCCCCGGGTGGCCTTCCGGCGCCTGCTGAATCTGGATGTCGCCCTCGCATGACCGAATCAACCCACTCTCTGACAGGTTCGTCCCGCAAGGCGATACGCGTCGAGCAGGACGGGCCCGTGCTCCATGTCGGGCTCAACCCCTGGGAGCAGGACGACAGTCTGGGCACCGCCGCCCTCGACGACCTCCTCCTTCTGCTCGACGATCTCCACGAGCGCCCTGACATCCGCGTGCTGGTCCTCTCGTCCCTGGGCGCGGACTTCTGTCTGGGCGCCGACCGCAACGAGTACCAGGAGGCGCTCACCGCCGATCCCAGCGGAGCCGGTCTGCGCCGCATCGCGGACAAGGCGCAGCGGCTGTGTCAGGCCCTGGAGAACACCCACGCCGTCACGATCGCCCGGCTCCACGGCCGGGTGGTCGGTGCCGGACTGGCCCTCGCCTCGTTCTGCGATCTGCGCGCCGGCGCGGACACCTGCCGCTTCCGCATGCCGGAGGTCGGCGTCGGGCTCCCGCCCGCCTGGGGCGGAGCGATGGGCCGGCTGGTCTCCGAGGTCGGCGCCGCCAGGATCCGTGAGCTCATGCTCACCTGCGAGGTCTTCGACGCGCCCACCGCCCACCGCCTGGGGCTCCTGCACCGGACCGCTCCCCTCGACCGGCTGGACGAGGTCATCGCCGCCTGGACGAGACCTCTCGTCCGCCGCTCCCCCGAGGCCCTGGTCCTGACCAAACGCATGCTGACCGGCTACGCCCGCGCGGACCGGACGGCGGACGTCTCGCTGCTCGACGCCCATCTGCTCACGGCCCACATCAACCAGCAGCGGGCCCCGCGCCCGACGTGAGCCCCCGGTGAGCCACTGACCCGACGGGCGGGCCCGCGGCACCCCGCCGGCCCCGTCCCCCCGAGCGCCCCGTACGGACCGCATGCGTGCGGTCGGTGCGGGGCGTGTGCGTGCGGGGCGTGTGCGTGCGGTCCGTACGGGGCGTGCGCGCCGGTGCGCCGGCCCGGCTCGGCCTCGGACCGGGGGCAGCGGCGTGCCGCGAGGCCGATCCGAGCCGAGCCGATCCGAGCCGATCCAGGGCGTACGGGTCCCGGATCGGGGGCGAGTTGTGTCGCGGCTCGGCGTCAGGACCGCAGGTCCGCCGGCGGGCGGACCGGGCCGACGAGCGATGCGGTGAGGGCGTGGACCGGTGAGGTGAGTACCCGCCGGGCCGGCCCCTGCTCGATGAGTTCGCCCGCGTCGAGTACGGCGATGCGGGCGGCGCTCGCCGCGGTGCCGAGGTCGTGGGTGATGAGGACCAGGGCCAGTTCGGGCCGGTCGCGCAGCAGGGCTGCGAGCGTTTCCAGGAGGCGGCGCCGGGTGACCGCGTCGAGGCCGGAGGTGATCTCGTCGCAGATGAGGACCCTCGGCCGGGCAAGCAGGGCCCGCGCGAGCGCGGCCCTGTGCAGTTCGCCGCCGGACAGCCGGCCGGGGGCGCGCCGCACCAGTTCCTCGTCGAGCCCGAGGCCGGACAGTGTGGTCAGCGCCTCGGCACGTGCGTCCCTCGGATCCGCTCCCCGCAGCCGCACCGCCGTCCGTGCCACCTGATCCAGGACGGGCCGGTATGTGTCGAACGCGGCCCTGGCGTCCTGGAAGACGTACTGGACGGCGGCCAGTTGCTCCCGGGATCTGCCGCGCAGGCTGCGCGGCAGCGGGATGCCATCGAGCCGTACGTCACCTGTGTGGTCGCGGTGGAGCCCGGCGAGACAGCGGGCGAGTGTGGTCTTGCCGCTGCCGGAGCGGCCGACGACCGCCAGGCATTCGCCCGAGCGCAGGGTGAGCTCGGGGACGCGCAGCACCTCCCTGGGTGTGCGGTCGCCGCCGCGTTGGCGGGCGCGGAGACCGCTTACCCGCAGTGCCGCGTGGCCGCCGCCCTCCCCGGGGACCGGGCCGTCCCCGATCTCCGGCTCCGCCGCGAGGAGTTCGGCGGTCCAGGGGTGCCGCGGCGCGAGCCACAGCCGTTCCGCCGGACCCGCCTCCACCACCCGCCCGCCGCTCATGACCAGTACCTCGTCGGCCAGGGCGCGAACGACGTCCAGGTCATGGCTCAGGAGGAGCACGGCGATGCCCTGCCGGGCGACCGCGGCCAGTTGTTCGACGATGCCCCGTTTCGTCAGGGCGTCCTGCCCCGTGGTCGGCTCGTCCGCGACCACCACCGCGGCGCCCAGCAGCAGGGCCTGCGCCAGGACGAAGCGCTGCTGCTGGCCGCCCGAGAGCTGGTGCGGCCGGCGGCGGAGCAACGCCTCGCCGTCCGGGAGCTGGGCGAGCGACAGGGCCCGTAGGACACGTGCTCGCGCGGCTGCCCTGCGCTCGGAACCGGGCAGCGAGCGCACCTGGGCACGGGCGATGTCCCCGAGCAGCGCGCCGACCCGGCGAGCGGGGTTGAGCGCGGCCCCGGGGTGCTGGGGCACGTATCCCACGAGGCCGTTCGCCACATGGACCTCGCCGGTCACCCGGGCGCCCTCCGGGTACTCGCCGAGCAGCGCCAGCCCGGTGGTCGTCTTTCCGCTGCCTGACGCGCCGACGAGGGCGGTGACCCGGCCGGGCCGGAGCTGGAAGCTCACCCCGTCGACGATCACCCGGCCGTCGGCCTCGATGCGCAGGTCCTTGATCTCGGCGACCGCGTTCACGTCCGCTTCCCTCTGTTCCGTTGCGGTTTTTCCAGTACGGCGTCGAAGAGCAGGTTGCTCCCCATGGTCAGGGCGACGATCATCAGGGCCGGTACCACCACCGCCCATGGCTGGACGAACAGCCCCGTGCGATTGCGGTCCACCATCACCGCCCAGTCGGAGGCGTCCGGCGCGACTCCGACGCCGAGGAACGCCGCCGTGGCCACGAGGTAGAGCACGCCGGTGAGCCGTACGCCCGCGTCGGCGGCGAGCGTCCGCACGACCGATCTGCCGACGTAGCCGACAGCCATGCGCCACCACGTCTCCCCCTGCATGCGCAGAGCCTCGACCGCCGGGCGCGAGGCGGCCTCGGCCGCGACGGCACGGACGATCCGCGCCGCGTCCGGAAAGTTGACCAGGGCCACCAGCAGTGCGAGGCCGACCGCCCCCGGTGAGAGGACTGCGGCCACCAGCAGGATCATCAGCAGCGACGGCACGGCGAGCAGCACGTCCACGGGCCGCATCAGCAGCTCCTCGATCCATGCCCGGTGGGTGAGCGCGCAGACGAGGCCGAGCGGCACGGCCACGAGATAGGCCAGAGCGGTCGCGCCGAGTGCGACGAGGACCACGGACCGGCCGCCGAGCAGTACCTGCCGCCAGACGTCCCGGCCGACGAAGTCGGTGCCGAGCCGGTGTCCACCGTCCAGGGCGAACGAGGGCGCCCGTGGCCCGGGAGCGCCCGCGACGAGCGGGCCGAACAGTGCGAGTGCGAGCGGCACGGCAATGATCACCAGGCCGAGCACGAAGCGTCCCGGCCGCGGGCCCGCGAAGGGGCTCATGCCGCCGCTCCCGTCCGTGGCGCGAAGCGGTGGGCGACCAGGTCGGCGCCGAGGTTGAGTACCACCGCGATCAGCCCGAAGACCAGGGCCAGGCCCTGCACCACGGGCACGTCCCGCTCCGCGACGGCGTTCATCAGCACGGTGCCCAGCCCGGGGATCACGTACAGCGCCTCGACGACGATGACACCGCACAGCAGCCAGTCAACCGTCCGGGCGAGCTGCTGGGCGGCGGGCGCGATCGCGTTGGGCAGGGCGTGCGCGTACCGGATGCGGGCGCCGGGGACGGCGCAGCGGCGGGCCTGGGCGACGTACGGCGAGGCCAGCGCGTCGATCATGCCGGCCCGTACCAGCCGGGACAGCGAGCACACCGGCCTCGACAGCAGGACGAGCACGGGCAGGACCAGTGCCGCGGGGTGGCCGAGCAGGTCGTCGCCGTAGCCGACGGCGGTCGGCGGGAGCCAGCCGAGGCGCAGGGAGAACACGGTGACCAGCAGCACTCCGAAGGCGAACTCAGGGATCGCGTACACGCCGAGCGTCACCGAGCTGACGATCCGGTCGACCAGCCGCCCCTCGTGGCGGGCGGCCAGCACACCGAGGCCGACCCCGGCCGGGACCAGCAGCGTCAGCGTGAGCGCGGCGAGCAGTACCGTCGGGCCGAAGCCGTCCACGATGTACGAGCTGACGGGTCGTCCCGAGGCCAGGGACGTGCCGAAGTCGCCGTGCAGCAGCCCGGCCGCCCAGTCCGTCAGTCGTTCCCGTGCCGACAGGTCCAGGTGCATCGCCGTGCGGATGGCCTCGATCCGCTCCGGGTCGGGCTGGTCACCGGCGAGCGCCACGGCGGCGTCGCCCGGGAGCGCCTCGGTGAGGGCGAAGACGAGCAGCACGACGGCCGCCGTCTGTGCCACGCCGAGCAGCAGCCGCCGGGCTGCCCAGGTCCGGATCCGGTTCACGCCAGCCAGACCTTGTCGAAGCGCGCCCAGCCGAGCGAGTTGGCGGGTGCCTGGTGCTCGACGCCGCGCACGTTACGGGCGGTGCCGAGGATCCAGTCGGCGAAGCCCCAGATCAGGAAGCCGCCCTCGGTGTGCAGGCGGCGCTGCATGCGCGCGTAGACGGCGGCGCGGTCCTTGGCGTCCTTGGTGGACTGGGCCTGCTGGTAGAGGGCGTCGAAGTCCTTGTGCCGCCAGTGCGTCGCGTTGGTGGTGGAATCGGTGAGGAGGCGCTGCGAGATGTGGGACTCGATGGGCATGGCGCCGGAGCGGTAGGAGGCGAGCGTCCCGGAGTCGAGGATGTCCTGCCAGTAGCTGTCCTTGCTGCCGGTCCTGATCCTGACGGTCACTCCGGCCGCGGCCGCCTGGTCACGGAAGATCGCCGCGGCCTCGGTGAAGCCGGCGGCGACGGGTGAGGTGTCGAGGGTGACTTCGAGGTGTTCGGCGCCGGCCTGCTTCAGCAGGGTGCGGGCCCGGCCGAGGTCCTGTTCGCGCTGCGGCAGGCTGTCGTCGTAGTACTCGTACCCCTTGCCGAACAGGTCGTTCCCGATCTCGCCGGCTCCGGACAGCGCTCCGTCGACCAGTTCCTTGCGGTCGGCGATCAGGAAGAACGCCTCGCGGACCCGCCGGTCGTCGAACGGGGGACGGTCGGTCTTCATGACGAAGCCCTGCATGGCGCTGTTGCGCAGCCGGACTATCCGGATCTGTCCCCGGTCCTCATGGGCGCGTGCGGTGGCGGGGTTGAGCTCGTGGGCGTACTCGACCTGGCCGCCGAGCAGGGCGTTTGCACGGGCCGATTCCTCGTTGGCCACGACGAACTCCAGCTCGTCCAGGTGGGGGGCGCCCTCCCAGTAGGCGTCGTTGCGCCTGAAGACCGCGGACTTGCCCGGCGCGAAGGACACGAAGCGGAACGGGCCGCTGCCGACCGGCTCCGTGTCGAACGCCTTGAGGCCCTCGGGCACGATGTACGCGCCGAACGCGGCGAGCACGTTGGGGAATTCGGCCGTCGGACGCTTGAGTACGAACTCGATGGTGCGCCGGTCGACGGCTCTGCTCCTGGTGAGGTCGATGGGCTCGAGCGACGCCTTGGCCCGGAACGCCTTCGCCGGGTCGGCGATGCGGCGGTAGCTGTACAGGACGTCCTGTGCGGTGACCGGCTTGCCGTCGTGGAAGTCGGCCTCGCGCAGCGTGACCCGCCAGCGGTCCAGGCCGGCGCCCGGTTCCCACGCCGAGGCGAGCCGGGGCTGTGCGGAGAGGTCGGGTCCGTAGTCGGCGAGCTTGTCGAACAGGGCCTTGGCGCGGGCGGCATCGGCGAAGAGGTTGGCCAGGTGCGGGTCGAGCGTCTCGCTCGCACCACCGCCGGCGAAGGCGGCACGCAGCCGTCCGCCGCGCCGCGGTTTGCCGTCCGCCTCGGCGGGGCCTCCGGCGGTGCCGGAGCCGGCGCAGCCGGTGAGGGCGAGCGCGCCCAGTCCGGCCGCGCCGCCGGCTGCGGCGAGGAAACCGCGGCGGCGCAGGCCGGCCCGGCGGGGGCCGAAGGGGCCGTCGGGGCCGTCGGGGCCGTCGGGGCCGTCGGAGGAAATGTCGGGGACGTCGTTCATGAGGGGGTCCTTGCTGTGCGAGCGATCAGGGACGGGAGGGGGTGGGTGGGCCGGTGAGCCGGACGGGGTGAGCCGACGGACGGGGTGGTTCAGACGGGGTGGTTCAGACGGGCCACGACATGCAGCCGGTCGGCATCGGCCGTGGTGGCGGGCAGGTCGCCCTCCCTCCACTGCGGCTCCGTACGGGGCCCCGGCCCGTCGTACAGGGCGAGCACCTCGAAGCCGTGCACGGCGAGGAGTTGGCGCAGCTCCTGCGGGAAGAGGAGCCGCCAGGCGGAGTGCTGCTCGACGGGCGGTGATCCGTCGTCCGCGGTCCAGACACGGGTCCGCCGCAGGAGTTGCGCGGCCCGGTCCAGACGCAGGCGGGTGGTGGACCGGTAGACGGTGCCGTGCCAGGTGAAGACGTCGAGGCGGGCGGTGTCGAGCAGTTCGGTACGGCCGAGGAAGAAGGCACCGTTGCGCATCTCCGCGACGAGCAGCCCTCCGGGTGCCAGCGAGCGTCGGGAGGAGCTCAGGAAGCCGTCGAGTTCGTCGTTGGTGTGGCAGTACAGCAGGGCGCTGTCCAGGGACACCACGGCGTCGAAGGACCGTTCCCCGAGATCGAATCCGCGCAGGTCCGCCCGCAGGTACTCGGGGCCGGGGTGGTGCGCGCGGGCGTACTCCAGCATCGTCCCGGACAGATCAGCACCCACGACCGCGCGGCCGGCGCCGTGCAGGTGCGCGGCGTCACGTCCGGTGCCGCAGCCGAGGTCCAGGACCCGGGGGCCGGCCGCGTACCGCAGCAGGCAGTCCTCGGTCCAACGGCCCGCCAGGCGCGTCTCGTCGGGGAACCGGGCCTCGTACAGGACCGGGTTGTCGGTGAGCAGGTTGGCGTGGCTCATGGGTGTCTCCTCACGTCCTTATGCCGGAACCGGTACGGGGGGTGCGGGGGCGGGCAGCACGCGCCGGCGGTGGAGCCAGGCGACGGCGGAGGCGGAGGCGAGTCCGAAGGCCAGGCAGCACGCCCAGGGCAGCCACCGCTCCCCCGTCCGCTCGCCCGTGTCCATGGCCCAGCCGATCACCGTGTTCCCCAGGGCCGCGGCTATGCCCGAGACCACGTAGAACAGCCCGAAGCAGGTGCCGGTGAGCTCCGGGCGGCCGAAGCGGGGTATCAGCTCCAGCACGAAGGGCTGGGCGATCATGACGCCGAGGTAGAGCAGCAGCGCACCCGTCAGGACGGGCAGCGCCGCGAGCACCCCTGCCCCGGCGCCGCCGTGCGACGCGCCGGCCCCCGACACCGTCATCGGCGGTATGAAGGCCAGCCCCATCAGCGCGAGCCCCGCGCTGATCCACACCGCCCGGCTGCCGCGCCGCTTCAGTGCCCGTGTGATGCGCAGTTGCAGACAGAGGTTGGTGACGGTGCCGACCAGGAAGACCATTCCGGCGGCGCCGTCCCAGCCGGTGGCCCGGCGCGCCCCGTCCGGCAGCAGCAGGTACAGCTGGTTCTCCATCGCGAACATGCCGACCATGGCCACGGAGAACGCCACGAATCCACGGTTACCGGTCACCTCGCGCCAGTCCCCGAGGACGCTGTTCGCGGACGGGGTCACCTCGCGTGCGGGCAGTACGACGGCCTGGGCGAGGGTGAGCACGGCGAATATCCCGGCCGCGGTGAGCGCCGAGGCGCGGAAGTCGACCACCAGGAGTGCGCTGCCGAGCAGTGGCCCCATCAGCGCGCCCATGGTCGCGAAGACGTTGAACAGGGCGAAGGCCTCGGCCTTGCGTTCCCCCGCTTCCAGGGCGAGATAGGCGCGCACGGCCGGGTTGAACAGTGCCCCGGCCAGTCCGCTGAGCACGGAGGCGGCCAGCAGCACCGTCAGTCCGTCGCCGAGCGCGAAGAGCCCGAACCCGGCGGTGCGCAGCGCGCAGCCGGCGATGATGACCCCCCGCGCGCCCAGCCGGTCGGAAGCCGATCCGCCGATGAGGAACAGGCCCTGCTGGCTGAGGTTCCGGATGCCGAGGACGATGCCGACGACAGCGGCCGACAGTCCGAGGTCCTCGGTCAAGTGCACGGCGAGGTAAGGGATGAGCAGGTAGAAGCCGGTATTGACGCCGAGCTGGTTGACCAGGAGGAGCCGTATCGCGAGCGGGAAGCCGCGTATCTCGTGCCATGTCCTCACGTGTGCTCACGCACCGCTCCGGTGCGCGGGAGCACGCCCAGGCCGGGTTCACGCCCTGCCCGCACGGTCCCGTCGGCGCCGCCGATACCGGTCCACGGGTCGTGGGCGAGGAGCAGGTGTCCGTCGAGGTCGATCCACCGGGCGCGATCGGCGAGATGCACGGCGGGGGCGATGCCGAGCGTGCTGGCGGTCAGGCAGCCGAGCATCAGCCCGGTCCCGGTGCCGTCGATCAGTTCGGCGATCCGCAGAGCGGCGGCGACACCTCCGCACTTGGCGAGCTTGACGTTGATGCCCTGGACCCGGCCGGCCAGGCGGCGGGCGTCCTCCAGGCCGACCGCGTCCTCGTCGGCGATGACCGGCAGCGGCGAGCGTTCGGCGAGCCTCCCGAGGGCCTCGGGGTCACCCGGCGGGACCGGCTGCTCCACGGCCTCGATCCCCAGTTCCGCGAGGCGTGGCAGCAGCCGTTCCGTCATGGCGACGGTCCATGCCCCGTTGGGGTCCAGGAGCAGCCTGGCGTGCGGAGCCGCGGCACGCACGGCCCGTACCCGCGCCAGGTCGTCCTCGGGGTCCGGGGTGCCGGCCTTGATCTTGAGGACCGAGAACCCGTCCCGGACCAGACGGGAGGCCTCGGCCGTGGCCCGCACGGGAGAGGTGATCCCGATGGTGCGGGCGGTCGCGGCCGATGGTGTGCGCGTGGTGCCGAGCAGCGCGTGGACCGGGGCGCCCGCGCGCTTGCCGACCAGGTCCAGGAGCGCCGACTCGATGGCGGCGTTCACGGCCGGGGGCCGGCCGTCCGCCGCGAGATCGCCGGTGAGCATGGCGTCCAGGGCGGTCTCGGGGTCGCCGAACCGGGCCAGTTCCGGGGCAGCTTCGTCCAGCAGCCGCATGATGGTGGGTGCGTCGAGTCCGTAGTAGACGCTGGTGACGGCCTCTCCGCGGCCGAGTTGCCCTTCGTGCTCGATGAACAGCCAGACGGCGTCGCGGGCCGCCATCGTCGAGCGGGATATGCGCAGCGGCTCGCTCAGGCGGAGCCGTACGGTGCGCCGGCTGACCTTCACGGGCTCTCCTCCGGGCGTGGGATTCGGCTGCTCAGCGGATCGGTGACGGTCCGGCACCGGGCCCAGCCGGTGACCTCCGCCGCCTGCGGATGCGGGATCTCGACGGGCCGCCCGGCCGCGGTGGCCGGGTCGATCCCGTGGGCGGCGGCGAAGTCGTCGTCGTAGATGCTGCCGAGGTAGCGATGCGGTCCGTCGGGGAAGACGGTGGCGACGACGGCTCCGGGCTGGACGCGGGCGGCCCAGGCGGCCACGAGCGCGACGGCTCCGGTGCTCCAGCCGCCGCTGACGAAGTTGCCGTTGGCGAGCTTTCGGCAGGCGCCCGCCGACTCGGCCGGGCCGACCCAGTGGACCTCGTCGAAGGCGTCGTAGGAGACGTTGCGCGGGTGGATGCTGCTGCCGAGGCCGCGCATCAGGCGGGGCCTGGCGGGCTGTCCGAAGATCGTCGAGCCGGTGGCGTCCACGCCGATCAGCCGGAGGCCGGGCCAGTGCTCGCGCAGCGGTCCGGCGACACCGGCGCTGTGGCCGCCGGTGCCGACGCTGCACACCAGTACGTCGAGGTGGTCCAGCTGAACGGTGAGCTCGGCTGCGAGGGAGGTGTAACCGGCGACGTTGTCGGGGTTGTTGTACTGGTCGGGCCAGTAGGCGTCGGGCAGCGTCGAGAGCAGTTCGCGCAGCCGGGCCAGCCGGGCGGCCTGCCAGCCGCCTTCGGCCGCGGGGCGGTCGGCCAGCTCCAGCCGGGCACCGTACGCCCGCAGCAGCCGGCGCATGGAGGGCTCCAGCTCCGTGTCGCCGACCAGCACGACGGGATGGCCCAGGGCCTGGCCGGCGAAGGCCAGCCCGATGCCCAGGGTCCCGGAGGTGGACTCCACCACCGGTGCGCCGGGGCGCAGTTCGCCGCGTTCCTCGGCCCCGAGCAGCATGGAGACGGCCGCTCGTGCCTTCATGCCGCCGACGCCGAGGCCCTCCAGCTTGGCCCAGAACCCGGGATGCGGACAGGGCAGGTCGACGTTGATGCGGGCGAGCGGGGTACGGCCGAGCAGGGCGAGGAGTTCACGGTTGCCGGCGGGGCTGAGGACTGCGGTGGTCACAGAGCGGCCCCCGGGCGGCCACTGCCGCCGTAGTGGTGGATGGTCCCGGGACCGCCGTCGAGCCAGAAGAAGGGGTACGGCTCGGCGCACACGGCGCTGACCCCGGCGCCGATGAGGCGCGGCAGCACCGCGCTGCCCGTCTGGGCGAACATGACCAGCGGCTTGCCGTGTCGCAGCGCGTGCTTGCGGAGCGGCTCGAAGCTGCCGTTGCCGAGCACCATGCCCGAGGCAAGGACGGCGTCACAGCGCTCCAGTTGCGGCAGCGCGTCGGTCCTTACCGGCTCGCCCCACTCCGTGGTGCCGCCCTTGAGGTCGCACGGTATGTACGCGAGGCCCCGCGACCGCAGCGCCTCCAGCAGCGAGTTGACCACTCCCACGACGAGCACGGTGGCTCCCGGGGCGACATCGAGCAGGCCGGCCACGGCGGCGGCCCTGGCCCGGGACTTCAGCAGGGAGCTCCCGGCCGGCAGCGGGCAGGCTCGTGCCCCGCTCGCCGGGCCGTGGGGCAGGACGTGCATCAGGTAGGCGTCGAGTGCGGCCACCCGCACCGGCGGCAGTTCGTGCTCCAGGAGGCGGGCGACGTCCGCCCCGACGCAGTCGTCGATCGCACCGTCGGGCAGTTCGCCGGGCTCGACCGCGCAGGATCCGACGGCCTCGGCCAGCCGCAGGCTCAGCACTTCGTTGCGGTAGCCGGCGCCGCGGCCGTCGTGCCGTACGGCCTGCCGCGTGGCGAACGCCACGGAGATCCGCCGGGTCCTGGGATCGGGCCCGAAGTCGCCGCGCAGCACCCGGTCGACGAGTTCGTCGTACGAGGTCGCGGTGACGGCTCGCGGGCCGGTGAGGGCGGTCATCGTGCGGCCACCTTCGGACGGAGTTCCGCGAGCAGCGTCTCGACGCGCGCGCGGGCTCCGGGGCCCTCGGCGTCCGCTGCCATGACATGGCCCAGGTACTCGTTGTTGCTGGCCGCGGCCCGGACGGCCCTGCCGGGTTCGGGCAGCTGGACCTCCAGCAGGCCTGCCGCCGCGCGTACGCCGTCGGCTCCGTCGATGGACTCCAGCACTCCTGTGGTGTCCGGCACCAGGAATCCGATGGCGGCGCTGCGCAGACCGGTGGTCCGTGGCCGCAGGTCGGGCTCGCGGCCCAGGGCCACGTCGACGCAGGCCGCGGCGAGGTCGATTCCCGTGACGTGGCGGACCAGTTCGGTGATGCGATTGCCGGCGGGGCGCGGGTTGACCTCGATCACCCGTGGGCCGTCGGCCGTCAGTTTGATCTCGGTGTGGGCCACGACCCCGTCCAGGCCGAGGGCCTGCAGCGCCCCCACCGCCGTCTCCGCGGCGGCCTCGGCGTCGGCGGCGGTGAGCGCCGCGGGGAACATGTGGCCGGTCTCGATGAAGGCCGGCGCCCCGCCGACGCTCTTGTCGGTCACCCCGACCACGTGCGTCACGCCGTCGGACGAAACGGTCTCGACGCTGACCTCCGGTCCCCGCAGAAGCTCTTCGAGCAGGACGACGGGCTCGCGGCGCTGTCCGCGCGCGTTGACGGGGAGTTCCGCGAGCGCTCCGCACGCTTCGGCCAGTTCCGAGGCGTCGTCCACGCGTCGTACGAACATCCCGGCGCACAGGTCCACGGGTTTGAGCACCAGCGGGTAGCCGATCTCGTGTGCCGCGTCGGCGGCCTCGGCCAGGTCGGCGCAGACCGCGAAGCGCGGCCCCGGCACTCCGGCGCCGGCGAGCACCCGGCGGGTGGCGTCCTTGCGGCAGGCGCTCTCGACGGCCGTGGCGGCGGGGCCAGGCAGCCCCAGGCGGTCGGCGATCCGTGCCGCCGTCGGCAGGTAGTAGTCGCAGGAGGTGATCACCCCGTCGAAGTTCAGGGCGCCGTGGGCGCGCACGACGAAGGGCAGCAGGGCCTCGATGTCGTTGGTGTCGGCGGTCAGCACGTGCCGTGCCGCGAGCAGGGGGTGCTCGGTGCCCTCGGGGGCGGTGCGCAGGTAGTGGTGCAGATCACGGGTGAGGAAGGTGAACTCGTGTCCGCCCTCCCGGATCGCCCGTGGCAGAAGTCTGCTCATCGATCCGACCCAGCTCTCGACCATCAGCAGATGGGCCACGGCTTCCTCTTCTCAGAACGCGGGTTGCAGGCATGACGCGTCGGCGGCACCCGTCCGGCGGACGGTCCGGCTTGACGCGACGCCACGTTATCGACAATCGTTTTCATTGTCATCTGATCCAGTGTCGATTCCCTGAATGCGAGACCCGTGACTTCCGCCGTACGCCGCCGGGGCATGCTGTGCGCCCTCCTGGCCACCACCACCGCCCTCACTCCGGCCACCCCCGCCCACGCCACCGCCACCGCCCGGACACCGGATCTGCGGTTCGGTGCCTGTCCGGCGTCCGTGCCGGCCCCGGAAGCCCCCCGACCGGGTGGAGTGCGGATGGCTGAGCGTCCCGCTCGACCACGAACAACCGGGCGGCGAGCACATCCGCATCGCCGTCTCCCGCGTGCCCGCGTCGGGACCACCCGCGGAGCGGCGGGGCGTCCTGCTGGTGAATCCGGGCGGACCCGGCGGCCCGGGGCTCGCCTACGCCGTCACCAAACGGGCCAAACTGCCCGCGAGCGTGCGCCGTTCGTACGACCTCATCGGCTTCGACCCGCGCGGCACGGGGCTGAGCGCACCCGCGGACTGCGGCTCGATGGGAGACCTCTTCGAGAGCCCCGGACCCGAACCCGTGCCCTCCGGCCGCGCCGCGGAGAGGGCGTACCTCGACTCCCTGAAGCGCATGGCGGACGACTGCGCCGCGGGGGCCGCCGGTGCGCTGACGTATCTCTCGACCGCCCGGACCGCACGGGACATGGACGCCATCCGCTCCGCCCTCGGGGAGCGGCGGATCGGCTTCCTGGGTGTCTCGTACGGCAGTTACCTCGGCGCCGCCTATGCCGCACTCTTCCCCCGGCACGTCGGCCGCATGGTGCTCGACAGCGTCGTCGGCCCCGAGTCGTGGTACGACTTCGACCTGCGGCAGAGCCGGGCGCTGCTGCGCCAGCGCCAGGTGTTCTTCGCCTGGACCGCCCGTTACGCACAGCGCTTCGGCCTGGGCACCACCGCCGGACAGGTACGTTCCGCCTACACCCGGGCACGCCGGGGACTGGCGGCGCACCCCGAGGCAGGCTTCGGCCCCGCCGAGTTCGACCGCGCCGTCTACCGGGCGCTCGGCCGCACGGAACGCTGGGAGGGCCTCGCGGCGGGCATCCGGGCGTACCTGCACGGGGCCGACACCGAACTCCTGCGCCCCGCCGAGCCCTTCGACGGCTCCGCGTCACGCACCTACGAGTCCGCCAACCGCGTCGTGAAGTGCGCGGACGGGCCCGGCCCGGCGCCGGAACGGGTCGTGGCCGACCTCCGGCGTCTGCGGGGGCTCGACCCGCTGCCGGTCGTCACCGGGATGGCGGCATCGGTCTGCGCCTACTGGCACCGAATACCCGCCGGCGGCACCCGGCTCGGCAGCCCCGACGCCCCACCGGCACTGCTGATCGCCTCGGAGCACGACCCGGTCACGCCCATCGAGGGCGCTCGCCGGCTTCGAGGGCGGCTGCCCGGCTCGCGTCTGGTCACACTCCACGACGACTACTCCCACGGCGTGTTCGCCAGCCGGGGAAACGCGTGCGTGGACGACGCCACCGCTGCCTTCCTCGTCGACGGCACCCTCCCCGTGACGGACGTGGACTGCGACGGCCCCGGCCTGCCGACACCACAGGGCCCCACCCCCACCCGCACCGAATGAGCCATCAGTGAGCAGGAGTCACGCCATGACCAGCAACTCGTACAACACGACGTCCAGCCCCCCGTACACCGTGCGCCCCGCCACGGACGCGGACGTGGCGGGAGCCCGCCGCATCATGCTCGACACCTTCTACCAGGAGTTCGGCTACGGCTACGTACCCGCATGGCACCACGACGTCATGGACATCACGCGCACCTACCTGGACGATCCCCGGCACCTGCTTCTGGTGGCGGTCCACGCCGGCGAGGTGGTGGCGACGACCGGCGTACGGTCGGCAGGCCCGGCCCACCCCCCGCACCCCCGTTGGCTCGCCGAGCGCTACCCCTCGGGCACGACCGCGCAGATCGTCCGCGTCTACGTCAGGGCCGGGCACAGGCGGCAGGGACTGGCGCGGACACTGGTACGCGCGGCGTGCGACTTCGCCGCCGGCACCCCGGGCTACGAGAGCATCTACCTGCACACCAACGTGCATGTGGAGGGCGCCGAGGCGTTCTGGCGGAGCATGGCCAAGGAGGTCTTCGACGCCCGGACGACCGGTGAACACGGCCCCGGCGTAGGCACGGTGCACTTCGAGATCCCGATGCCCTGCTGACGGCGGAAGGCCGCGCTCTCGTCGGGCGAGCGGGTGTCCTCGTCCGACGTGAGCACGGCCGGCCGCACCTCGCCGCGCTACGGGCGGCCGATGGTCACGGCGCCCCGGAAGCCGTCCGCCGAGATGGCCGACATGGTGTCGAGGGCCAGGTCGGGGACCGGCAGGAGGTGCGCGTCGACCCAGGTGTCCCCCGTATCCGCGTTGGCCCAGGGGTCCTCGATCACGACGGCGCCGGGTACGACACCGTGGCACAGCACCCAGTGCGGCACGTCGAACCCTTGCATCGCGGCGAGCGAGAGCAGGAGCAGCACGTGCTCCCTCCGGTCGATCGCGTCCCGGATCGCGGTCATGGAGAGGTGGCCCGGGTCGATCGGGACGCCGATCCGTCCGGCGTCCACGCGTGACGCGCGCTGGAGCAGGGCCCGCCACTCCTGTTCCTTCTCCGGGTAGTGGTCGAGCAGGACGGGCCGGTCCGTGTCGAGGTGCACCGTGACGGGGGCCGACGGCCGGGCCCGTCGCAGGGCGACGCCCAGTCCGACGGGTTCGCAGGCCGGGAAGTTGGTCGCGTCGCGCCACAGCGTCAGCTCCGCCCGGCGGTCGAGGGCCTCCCACGGCAGCGCCCCTTCGTGCGCCTGCGCGACCAGGGCGGTGACGGCCCCGCACGTGAAGTGCGTGGTCTGCCCGTAGTACGGGGGCTCGGTCACGGCGCTGTCGCACAGCCAACGGACGTATCCCGCGGCCGGTCCGGCGGCGCCGTCCGACTGCATGAGCGCGGGACTCAGAGGAGCGAAGCCGGCGGCGGCCGCCTCCTCCGGGCTTGCCGTCCAGCCTTCCCACTTGACCTGCACGAGTTCTCGGCGGCGTGCGTGGGCGACGACGGCCGCGACGGCCGCCGGTACGTCGCCGACGGCGTCGACGATCTTCAGATAGGACGTGTCCGGACGCGCCGTCACGAGCGCGGCAGCGCTCCAGCCGTCACCGTCGTCGGCCGGAACGGCTATGACGTGAGGGGCATGGGCGGAGCGGTCGACCGCCTGCCAGCGCTCCGGTACCCCGTGACCTCCGAGCCGGCCCGGCAGGGTCTGCGAGAGGGCCGGCTCGAAGGGGACGACGACACTCTTCACTGGCGCTTCCTGCTGGGACGACATTCCGGTGCTCCTGATGGGACGGAGGGGGAGGGAGGGAGGCCTGGCGGCGCGGGGGCTGCCTTGCGGTGTCATGCGCGGGACTGCCGCAGCACCCAGACGAAGTAAGGGGCGCCGACCAGGGCGATCATGAGTCCAGCCGGCACCTGGGCCGGCGCGACGACCGTACGGCCGAGGGCGTCGGCCACACAGACGAGCAGTCCGCCGAGCAGCATCGCGACCGGTATCGACCGCCCGTGCCGGGCCCCCACCAGCGACCGGGCGAGGTGCGGGGCGACGAGCCCCACGAAGCCGACGACGCCGACGGCGACCACGCTGAGTGCCGCGAGGACCGCGGCGATCGTCAGCGCGGTGAACCGCACGCGTACCGGCCTGATGCCGACGATGCGAGGGGTGTCCTCGTCGACGGCGAGCAGATCGAGCCGGTGACGCATGGCGAGGAGTACGGGGAACGCGAGGACCAGGGCCACCGCGACCGGTACGACGTCGGGGAACGTGCGGCCGTAGGTCGTACCGGAGAGCCAGGTGAAGATCCGGGGTGTGTTCCACGGGTCGGCACGGAGCAGGAGGAAGGTGGTGATGGAGCTGAGTCCGTACCCGCAGCCGATGCCGATCAGTACGAACCGGTCGGGCAGGAAGCCGCCGCGCCAGGACAGCAGGGCGATCAGTGCGAACGTGGCGAGCCCCGTCACGACCGCGGCCACGACGAGCAGCGTCCGTCCACCGGACAGTCCCGACGTGACGACGGCTACCGCGCCCAGGCCGGCGCCCGCCGTGATGCCCAGCACACCCGGCTCCGCGAGTGGATTGCGTACGACGCCCTGGACGACGCAGCCGGCCAGTCCGAGTGCCGCACCGGCGAGGATCGCGGCGACCACGCGCGGGACCCGGTCGTCGAGGGCCTGTCCGATCAGGTCGGGGGCGGCGTCCTGGACCCAGAGCACGATGTCCCCGGTACGCAGCCAGAGGCTTCCGGCCAGCACCGCCACGACGGCTGCCACAGCCAGGAGTGCCACCGCGCCGGACAGGACGAGGAGGTAAGCGCGGCGCGAGCGGGCGGCGACCCGCGCGTGCGGGGGCTGCCGGAGCCGGCCCGTGTCGCGGAGGCGGAGCGCGAGGACCACGATCACGACGGATCCGAGCAGCGCGGTCGGTACGCCGGTGGGGATGGAGGCGGCCCCGTTCGCGCCCTGCACCGCGCGCAGTGTCGCGTCAGCGAGCAGGATCAGCAGTGCGCCGAGCAGACCGGCGGCGGGCACCAGGAAGAGGTGTCCGCGCAGGGCCCGGACCCGGCCCGCGAGCAGCCGGGCCAGCACGGGTGCGCCGAGGCCGACGAAGGCGATCGGACCCGCGAGTGTCACCGCCGTGCTGGACAGCACCACCGCGCAGACCACGGCGATCACTCGGGTCGACCGGATCGGCACGCCGAGCGTGGACGCGGCGTCGTCGCCGAGGTTCATCACGTCGAGCCGCCGGGACAGCGCCAGGGCGACGCACAGCACCACGGCAACGACCGGGAACGCGCGGACCGAGGCGTCGATGTTCATCTGCGCGAGCGAACCGCTCCCCCAGGCGAAGAGACCCGTCGTGTTCTGCTTGAAGAGGATGAGGACCATCGCGGTCGCCGAGTCCAGGGCCATGGCGATCGCCGACCCCGCGAGGATGAGGCGGGTACCCGATGTGCCCGCGGCCCGGCCCGCGAGGCCCAGCACGAGCGCGGCCGCCGCCAGACCGCCGGCGAAGGCGACCACGCCCGACGCCCAGAACGGGACGGTGAGACCGAGGGCGGCGACGACGGAGAGCGTGAAGTAGGCACCGGCCGACACCGCGAGGGTGTCGGGTGAGGCGAGCGTGTTGTGCGTGACGGACTGCAGCAGCGCACCGGCGGAGCCGAGCGCGAGGCCCACGGCCACGCCCGCGAACAGTCGCGGCAGCCGCGACCCGGTGAGGATCTCGCCGACGGGAGCTCCGCCGGTGTTCTCCCGGTCCCCGGCGAGGTACCGCACCAGATCGCCGACGCCGACGCCCGAAGTCCCCTGTGTCAGGTGCCACATGCCCACCAGGACGGTCAGGACGAGAAGGAGTGCCAGGACGGCCACCCCGGCGGGACCGTTACCGCGCTCGGTGCGCGGCAACGCTTCCGCCGGGGACGCCGATGTCTGCGTGGTGCTCACTTCTTGTCGAGTACGTCGACGTAGGCGTCGATCGCCTGCTCGCAGGAGAGCGGTCCTCCGGCGCCCCACACGCCCGACGGGAACGCGTGTGCGCGGCCTTCCTTCACTGCCGGGATGGTCTTCCAGAGCGGGTTCTTCTCCAGCGCGGCGACGTACCCGCCGGCGCCTTCGTCGTTGGCGTAGAAGAAGTTGGCGTCACCCACCGCGGTGAGTCCCTCGACGTCGGTCTGCGCGAGGCCGTAGGACGGGTCGACGCCTCCGTCACCGTGGGCCTTGTTGACGTCGTCGGTCCACACGGGCTTCATGCCGAGCTCCTCACCGATCTGGGTGAACAGGGCGCCCTTGCCGTAGGGGCGGACGGTGAGGTTGCCTCCCTCCAGCCATCCGTCGAAGAACAGGAAGTCCTTCGTCGGCAGCTCGGCGTCGGTGACCCGCTGCTTCGCCGTCGCGAGGTGGTCGTCGAACGTCTTGAGCACCTGGTCGGCCCGCTCGGTGCGCCCTGTCGCCTTGCCGATCATGCTGAACACGTTCTTCATGTTCCCGATCGGGTCCTTCGGGTCCGCCCCCAGCGTGGCCATCACGGGGACGCCTCGCTTCTCCAGCTTCGTGAGGGTCTCGTCGTCGGCCTTGAACGCCTCCACGACGATGAGGTCGGGCTTGGCCGCGTAGAGGGTGTCGAGGTCGGGCTCCTCACGGGTGCCGATGTCGGTCACCCCGCTGGGCAGCTTCTCGGCGCTGACCCAGGTGCTGTATCCCTTCGCGTCGGAGACAGCGGTGGGGGTGACGCAGAGGGTCAGCGCGTCCTCGACCTGCTGCCATTCCAGGACCGCGATCCGCTTGGCGGGCTTGTCCAGCTTCACCTGCCGGCCGACGCCGTCCTTGAAGGAGACCGGCTTCGTCGAGGTGGTCGTGGTGTCCTGCGCGCAGCTCGCCGACGCGGGCGAGGCGCTTGCGCCGTCGGCGGGGTCGGCCTTGTCGACGCTGGTCGTGCCGCAAGCCGTTGCGGCGAGGACTATGAGCCCGGTGGAGGCTGACGCCGCCAGGCGGTGGGCACGGTTCATGAACGATCCTCTTTCTTGCGATGAAGCGATGAGTCGAGTGGGTCGCGGCGGCGGCTGTGCCGCTGCGGGCAGGGGGACGTCCGGGCGCTTCGGGCCAGGGGCGTCCGGGCGCTTCGAACTCGGGGATGTCCGGGCGCTTCAGGGGGCCGGCCGCCTCGGTCGGGGGCGCGTGTCCGTTCGCCTCAGCCGGGGTGGCGTCCGATCGGGTCGATGCGGAGACGGCCCGTGCGAGGGTCGACGGCCACCTCGACACGGATGTCGTAGACCTCGCCGATGTTCTCGGCCGTGAGGACGTCGGCGGGGGTGCCGGCCGCGTGCACGCGGCCGGAGCGCATCAGGACCAGCGTGTCCGCGACACGGGATGCCTGGTCGAGGTCGTGCAGCACGATCCCGACCGCGATGCCGTGCTGCTCGACGAGGTCACGGACCAGGTCGAGTGTCTCGATCTGGTAGCGGAGGTCCAGGTGGTTGGTCGGTTCGTCCAGCAGCACGACGCCGGTGTCCTGGGCCAGACAGGCCGCGAGCCAGACGCGCTGCATCTCCCCGCCGGAGAGTTCCCCGACCGGCCGGTCGGCCATGTCCCGCACGCCGGTGACACCCATGGCGCGGTCGACGGCGCTCCGGTCCTCGGCGGTCAGTCCGGCGAAGCCGCTCCGGTACGGATGGCGTCCGAACGCCACGACCTCCGTGACCGTCAGCCCCTGGGGCGCGGGCCTCGACTGGGAGAACAGCGTGACCTCGCGGGCGAACCGGCGGGCGCTGAGCAGGGACGCGTCACGCTCGGCCGGTCCGTCCGGAGCACCGAGCGTCACCCGGCCCCCGTCCACCCGGTGCAGCCGCGAGAGTGCGCGAAGCAACGTGGACTTCCCGCTGCCGTTGGGCCCCACCAGGGCGGTCGCGCGGCCGGGCTCCAGGGCGATCGAGACGCCGTGGACGACCGGCTTGCCGCCGTAGCGCAGCAGCAGGTCGTGCCCGTTGAGCGCGGCCGCCGGGGCGGCGGGATCGGCCGCGGGGCTACCGGCTTGCCGGAAGGGGCTTGTGAACATCGATGAGTCCGGACGTTCGAAGGGGCGAGGAGTGCGGCACCCTTCGTCCAGCCTTCACCGGCCGGGCCATGAGCTGACCCCGCGCACGGACAGCACCGTCCACGGCGAGAGACAACTAAGGGTCACCTAACTCCGAGAAGGTTATATTCCGCTTGCGATGTCGACAATCAGGAGTTCTGGACACTCGATACGGGATTCCGGACATTTCCCGAGGTGTCGTCGACCGCACCGAAGAACGCACCCGGCGTGGTTCCCATGATCCGCCGGAAGGCGGCGATGAACGAGCTGGGCTGCGCGTAGCCGAGTGTCTCGGAGACCGTCATCACATCGAAACCCTCGGAGAGGAGCATGAGCGCCCGGTGCACCCGCAGCATCTGCCGCCACTGCGCGAAGGAGAGACCCGTCGCCTGACGGAACGCGCGGGTGATGGTGCGTTCACTGGTCCCCAGCGTCCGCGCCCACTCCTCCAGTGAGCGGCAGTCGCCGGGATCGTCGAGCAGAGCTTCGGCGATCGCGTCGATCCGGGGGTCACCAGGCAGCTGCAACGCGAACTGGTGCCCGGACGGCTCGATCACGTCGAACACGACGGACTCCGCCCGCGCCCTGGCCCGAGCCTCCAGATCCGCGCCGGCCAGATGGGTGAGCAGCGACTCGAGCAACGGCGTCATCGCGATGGCCTTCGGTTCCCCGAACGCGATCGGCGTGCGGTCGGGGGCGAAGAAGGCGTTGTAGAACCGCGCACCCGCCGTCGCCCGGCCCTCGTGCACCACCCCCGCGGGCATCCACAGTCCGTTGCCCTCGAACACGGTGAAGACGCGGCCCCCCACCCGGGACGTCAGCGTTCCCCCACGCACCCAGACGAGCTCGTGCAGGGGATGCGAGTGCGGCGCCCACTCCGTGGGCACGCGAGGAACCCGGAACCCGGCGCTTATGGCGAACGGGGCCGCCGCCTGCTCCGGCAGCGCCACTCCCCGGCGCACCACGGTGCCCGCCTCGCGCCGCCACATCCCGGGGGTCGCCTCACCACGGGACGATCGGACCATGCGGTCGAGTCTACGTGGCCCACCCGGGCCCGGCCCGTGTGAGAGCGGCCACCCCCTCTCCCCCGGCGGTAGATCTCGCGAGGTTCATCTCCGTCAGTTCGCGGGTTCGATCGCCACCTCCAGGTGGTCGAGACCGCGCAAACCGTTGTTGATCATCGGTCGGCTTTCGAGTACCTCGAAGCCGGCGACCCGGTCGGCGAGCCTTTCCAGCAGCGCGCTCATCTCCAGCCTGGCCAGGTGCATACCGACACACACGTGCTCTCCCCGTCCGAAGGCGAGGTGGTCCGACGGGCGGCGGGTGATGTCGAAGCGGGTGGGATCGGGGTAGTGACGCTCGTCGCGGTTGGCCGAGGCGTAGAGCAGCGCGACCCGTGAGCCGGCGGCCAGGCGAACTCCGCCGATCTCGTGGTCTTCGGTGAGGACCCGGCTGAACTGGGGCGCCGGGGTCTCCAGACGCAGCGACTCGTTGATCGCGTGCGGGATCAACGAGCGGTCCGCACGCAGCAGGTCCCACTGGTCCGGGTTCCGGGCGAACAACGCCACCGTGTTGGTGATCGCGAGGATGGTCGTGTCCAGGCTGGGAGTGACGTAGTCGAGCATCATGACCGGGCACTTCTCGTGCGGGATCTCACCGCGGCCGGCGGCCTCGTAGAGCTGGGCCGCCCAGCCGTCGGGGTCGATCCTTCCCGGCACGGCGTCGTTCATGGCGAACGCCATGAACTCCTCGACGGCGGGCCCCGCCGCGGCCGCCCGGTCATCGGCGGGCCCCTGGGTGTTCCAGATGGCCGCGGCCCACTCCAGCATCTTCTCCCGCCCCTGATCGGGGAGCCCGACCAGATCCGACACCACGGCCATGGGCAGGTACTCCGCCAGTTCGGTGACCACCTCGAACCGGCCCCGGCCGACCAGCCGCTCGACGGCCCGGTCGGCCTCGGCCTCGATGCGCGGAGTCACCTCGCGCATCCGCTCCGGCCGCAGCGGTCGCCCCAGCACCGAGCGCATCGCCGTGTGCTCGGGCGGATCGCTGCACAACGTGATGCCCTCCAGCCGGGCGTTCACGTCCGGATCCACGAACACTCCCCGCGCGGACGAGAACGTCTGCCAGTCCATCAGGGCGGCACGCACCTCGTCGTAGCGGGGCAGCGCGTAGAGGTCGTAGCGGGGCAGGTGGACCACAGGCCCGAGTGCCCGAAGCTCGGCGTAGATGTCGTACGGGTCGATGCGCGCCGGTTCGGCGTGCAGATCGACATCACTGGTGGGAACGGGGAACAACATGCCTCCAGGAGACGGATGAAACGAATTCCGCGGCGCCCGACGCACCGCTGCCTGTGGCGGCGTCTGTCCCGGTGCCGTGCCGGTGCCGTGTGGAAGGAAGGGCCGCGACGGCCCGCACGGACCAGTCGCGCCGCCTGCCCCGGTCAGCGGCCATCGGTGACGGACGGCGGCGTCCAGTACGGTGAGCGGCCCGCGAAGCCCAGCAACCGGTCAAGCGCCGGGGCGTCCGGGCTCACCGGCACCTCGAGGGCGAAAGGCATGCCCGCGCCACCCCGGTACTCGGGTTCGATCCGGTCGGCGAGCAGCGCGTGCGCCTGCTCCGTCGCGGCGGGGTCGGGTCGCCAGGCCTGACCGGTGGCGCGGGCGATGTCCCAGCCGTGCACCACGGCCTCGGCCACCAGCATGCTCAGCACGTAGTCGCCGGGGAACGTGCCGCCCAGCGCGGGCACCCGCACGGATACCGCTTCGATGCCGTCGGCCAGGGCGGCACGCACGGCCGCCGACAGTTCCCCGATCGCCGCGACCAGGACTTCGGCCCCGTCAGGACCGGTGTAGGCACGCGGATCCGGCCGCCGGTCACCTTCGGGGTCGGTAAGGGCGAGGGTGAAGTACCCGATCCCACCGAGCAGATGCCGGCGCAGCGCGACCACGTCGAGATCGGCGCAGGGCGTCGGCGCCGTGTCCTGCCGGGGAGTCGTCGCACCGATCACATGTGCCAGGCGGCTCAGGACGGGAAGCACCGGATGAGAGGACATCTGTTCCTTTTCCTCGTCGGGATGAACACGCGCTACGGAACGAGGAGGCGTTCCGCATGCGTTCCACATTCCGTAGCGGAGCGGCCGGCCCGGTAGTCCGGTAGTCCGGTCCGGTAGCGGACCGCCGGGGGCTGCCTCGTTGCGGAAACCCTTCCGCGGCAGCGGATCCTTCGCGTCGGCAAGAACTACGTATGTCAGCGGACTTCTGCGTTCGTCAGCGGACTTCTGCGTACGCCGAGGCCCGGCCGCCGTAACCGCCAGCAGCCGCGGTGTGGATCCGGGAGCGCGGAACACCGCGTCTACGTAATTTGCGCCGACGCGAAGCGGCGCTCCGGCGCGTGACGGTGTACCCATGAAACGACGCACAGCGCTGAAGGCCCTCGGATACGGCATCGGGGGCGCAGTCGTCCTCACCGGCGGTGGCTACGGGATCTACTACGCCACCGCGAAGCAGGACACGGTCGGCAAGATCGCCTTCGACAAGGCCCTGTCGATCCCGCCGCTGGCAGAGTCGAAGACCAACTCTTCGGGCGTCCGGGTCTTCACACTCGGCATCCAGTCGGGCGAGACCCGGTTCAAGACCGGTCCGGCCACCCGCACCTGGGGTGTGAACGGCACATACCTCGGTCCGACGATACGCGCGCGGCGCGGCGAGCAGGTCGGGTTCGCCGTGCACAACGGCCTGGACCAGGAGACCTCGCTCCACTGGCACGGGATGCACCTGCCCGCGGCCATGGACGGTGGACCACACCAGGTCGTCCCGGCAGGAGGGACCTGGCAGCCGCGGTGGACCATGGACCAGCCCGCCGCGACACTCTGGTACCACCCGCACGTGCACGGCGCGACGGCCGACCACATGTACCGGGGCCTCGGCGGGCTGTTCATCGTCGACGACGAGGACACAGCGGCGTCGAAGCTGCCGTCCGACTACGGCGTCGACGACATCCCGATGATCGTCCAGGACCGTGCGTTCGACGGGGACAACCAGTTCGAGAAGAGGACGCCGCTGGGCGGCTCGCTGGGCGTGATAGGCGACGAGGTACTGGTCAACGGCACGATCGGCCCGTACGTGGACGTCACGACCGGGCTCGTGCGGCTGCGGCTGCTCAACGGCTCCAACGCCCGCCTGTACCACTTCGGTTTCTCCGACGACCGGACGTTCTCGCTCGTCGCCACCGACGGCGGCCTGCTCGCCAGAGCGTGGAACACCGAGCGCCTGTATCTCTCGCCGGGGGAACGCGCCGAGATCGTGGTCGCCTTCAAGCCGGGCGAGCGGGTCGATCTGCGCTCCTACCCGTCCGAGTACGGCGGCACCCTGGGGCGGCTCGACGGCTTCGACGACCGTCTCGACATATGCCGGTTCCAGGCCGCGGCAACCCTGTCCGAAGGCGCCGAAATCCCTGCCTCGCTCGGCGTCGCACCGGACCTCGCCGGCGAAGCGGTCGCGCGGAAACGCTCCTTCGTGCTCGCGTCGGACCGGATCAACAGCCGTTCGATGGCGATGGACCGCATCGACTTCGGTGTCCGCGAGGGCACCGTCGAGGTGTGGGACGTGGTCAACGACAACGGTTACCTGCACAACTTCCACGTCCACGACGTGCAGTTCCAGGTGCTGACGGTCGATGGCGGGAAGCCGGAGCCGCACCTGCGCGGCTGGAAGGACACCGTCCTGCTGGCGCAGGGAAAGCACTACCGACTGGCGATGCGCTTCCACGGCCACACCGATCCGAACACGCCGTACATGTACCACTGCCACCTGTTGCAGCACGAGGACGACGGAATGATGGGCCAGTTCGTCGTCCTGGGCGAGGGCGAGAAGGTCGGCGCCGTGCCACAGACACACCACCACTCCTGACATCCCCACACGCCGACACACGGGCCCACCGCCGGCCCACAACACCGAGAAGCAAGGACTCCCATGCACGTCTCCGCCTCCCCTCGCCGCTCCGCCAGGACGGCCGCCGCAACGATCGCCGCGGCCGTGAGCCTGACCATCGCCCTCAGCGGTTGCGCCTCCGGCGACGAGTCGGAGCCCAAGGCGCAGAAGGCCAAGGCCCCCACCGCATCCGCCACCGGGCCGGCCGGACAGACCCGGGGAAACCGTTGCGGCGGGAAGAGCACGGATCCCGATGCGGCCCTCACCCGCTCTTCCGACATCGACATCGACGCACCCGTCGAACGGGTCTGGGACGTGCACACCGACGTCGTGAACTGGAAGAAGTGGCAGGACGCGGTCCTGAGCATCGAGCGCCTGGACTCCGGCGCCTTCTCCTCCACGTCCAGGTTCCGGTGGACAACTCCCGTGCCCAAGTCGCAATTCGCCCCGGCCGACACCCTGACGATCACGTCGAGCGTCCAGCGCATGGAGCCCGGCTCGTGCGTGATCTGGGAGGGGCCCGCGAAGGGCAAGGCGATCGCCATCGACAAGGGGACGCACCTCTGGATCTTCACCAAGACCGATAAGGGCACCCACGTACACACCCAGGAGTCCTGGGACGCCCCGCTGCTGGAGTCGCTGCAGGGGGACGACCGTGACGCCGTCGCCGACATGCTGGGCGGAGGGCTGGACGTCTGGCTCCGGGCGCTGAAGACCGAAGTCGAGGAGCCGGCGAGCTGACGGCCGTACACGCACCGACCCGTACGGCGGGGCGGCCGATGCCCCGCACCGGCCGGACCGCCCCGGGAGCGGCTCCGGACTGGTCCCGGGATTGGCCCCGGATTGGTCCCGGACCGGCCGAAGAACCCTGCCGGCTCGGTGAACCAGGCGCTGTAGCCTACGCGCTGTGCGAACGTCGGCTCCCACTCACGGTCCGCTGCTGGGCAGGCAGCACGAGACACAGCGCCTCCGTGAGCTGATCGACGCGGCACGGGCCGGCCGGGGCGGTGCTCTCGTCCTCGGTGGTGAGGCAGGTATCGGCAAGAGCACGCTGCTGGAGCACGCGGCAGGGGCGGCGTCCGGATTCCGCGTACTTCGCGCGGGCGGGTCCCAACTCGAGGCGGAACTGCCGTTCGCCGCGCTGCACCAGCTCTGCCTTCCGGTGCTGGGTCACCTGCCCGAGCTGCCCACCGAACACCGCCGGGCACTCAGGATCGCTTTCGACCTGGAGTCCGGGACATCGGACGTGTTCCGGGTCGGCCTGGCGACCCTGGGGCTGCTCACAGCGGCCGGCCAGGAGCGCCCGGTGTTCTGCGTGATCGACGACGCGCACTGGCTGGACGCGGCCTCGTCGAAGGCGCTGGCGTTCCTGGCCCGGCGCGTCTCGGCCGAGCCGGTCGCCATGGTGTTCGCCATCCGGCCGCCGTCAGGGGCAAGCGGACTGGACGCCCTGCCGACCCTGACCGTCGACGGGCTGAGCGACGCCGACGCACGGGCACTGCTCGCCGCGCAGAGCCACGAGACGCTAGACGAACAGGTGCGTGACCGGCTCGTGGACGAGGCACGGGGCAACCCGCTGGCTCTGGTCGCCCTGCCGAGAGCCGGTGGGTTCGTCCCGCCGCGACCCGCCTCGGTGCCGACCCGGGTCGGACACGGATTCCGGACCACGCTCTCCGGTCTGCCCGCACAGGCGCGACTGCTCCTCACGATCGCCGGCGCCGACCCGACCGGCGATCCCGGGCTGCTCTGGCCCGCCGCGCGCAGTCTGGACATCGACCTGCCCACCGCCGGTGCGGCCGCCACAGCCACCGGACTGGTCGAGTTCGGAACCCGCGTGCGCTTCTACCACCCGCTGGCGCGGTCCGCGGCATACGACGCGGCCTCGGCGGGCGAACGGCGGCTGGCCCACCGGGTGCTCGCCGAAGTCACCGACCCGGTCGCCGATCCCGACCGGCGCGCGTGGCACCGCGCCCAGGCCGCCGCCGTCCCCGACGAGGAGGTCGCCGCCGAACTGGAGCGCTCGGCGCTCCGAGCACGGGCCCGTGGCGGTGCGGCGGCGACGGCCGCCTTCCTCGAACGCGCGGCGGAGCTGTCGCCCGACACCGCACAGCGGACCGAGCGGACCCTCGCGGCGACGCGCGCCCACCTCGACGCGGGCGCCACCGACAAGGCGGCCACGCTGCTCAGGACAGCCGAGAGCTCGGGTCTTGACGAGTTCCAGCGGGCGGAGACCGAACTGCTCCGGGGCCGGATCGCCCTGGTCCGGGCCGACGACAGCGAGGGTCCGGCGTGGATGCTGCGCGCCGCGCGACGGCTCGCGCCCCTGGACCCCGAACGTTCCCGGGAGAGCTACCTGGAAGCGCTCGAAACGAGTCTGCTCGTCGGACGTCCGAACGGTGTGATGGGCAGGGTCCTCGCCGAGGCGAAGTCCGCGCCGCCGCACCCACCGGACATCCTGGACGCGCTGGACATCCTCACGTCGAACGGGCACCGGGCGGCCGTATCCCTGATCAGGGAGGCCCTCGACGGGGCTCGGGGCCCCCTGTGGACCCGGCACCCCGCGCTCGCGATCATCCTCGCGGCCGAGCTGTGGGACCCGGACACCCATATGCGGATCATCGAGTGGCTGCTGAAGTACGGCCGTGAGTCGGGATCACCGCTCACCCTGCGGCTCGGTCTCGCGCAGGCCGCATCCGCCGCCGCGCTCACCGGCAACCTCGACGAAGCGATGGCCGCGATCGCCGAGGAGGAGGCTATCGCCGACGCGACCGGCGCGCCGCCGGTCATCTACCACCGGCTGCAACTGGCCGCGATGCGCGGACGCCGCGAGGAGGCGTCGGCACTGTTCGAAGCCGTCATGGCGACGGTCACGGCCACAGGGCAGGTGGCCTCCAACATCCACTGGGCGAACGCCGTCCTCAACAACGGCCTGGCCAACTACCGGGAGGCACTGGCCGCCGCGCGACGTGCCACCGCCGACGGCGAACTCTTCACCGCCGGGTTCACCCTGCCGGAGCTGGTGGAGGCCGCCGTACGGTGCGGCGACCACGCCGCCGCCGTTGCCGCGCTGACATCGCTGACCGAACGCACCGAGGCCTGCGCGACCCCCATGGGCCTGGGGATCGCCGCCTACGCGCGAGCGCTGGTGACGGGAGCGGAGAACGACTACCGGGAATCGATCACCCACCTCACCGACACGCCGATGCTCCCGTACCGGGCCAGGGCCCACCTCCTGTACGGGGAGTGGCTGCGGCGGCAGGGCCGCAGACAGGACTGCCGGCCCCACCTGCGCACCGCGCACGAGCTGTTCTCCGGAGCCGGACTCGAGGCGTTCGGCAGACGCGCGGCCGGCGAGCTGCGCGCCACGGGCGAGACGGCACGCAGCCGTACCGATCACGCGCGCGACCAGCTCACCATGCAGGAGCTGCACATAGCGCGGCTGGCCGCCACCGGCGCGACGACGAAAGAGGTGGCCGCCCGGCTGTTCCTCAGCCCCCGGACCATAGACACCCACCTGCGCAACATCTACCGCAAACTGGGCATCAACTCCCGCCGCCAGCTCAGAGACCGGCCCGACCTGCGGTCCGCGGACTAGTGCCCCTCCCGGCAAGCCTTGCCCCGTCGCGCCGCCCAGCACGCGCGCTCGCCGCGTTGGCCGAAAGCCCTGGTAGCTCCGCGACAAGGGCTTCCGGTGGCATGGCGAGCAGTCGCGCCGGACGAGATGGCCGGTGTTCAGCGCGCGGGTGCAGCCGGTGGGGTACCGCGCAACCCGGCCGCAGCTCGGGCCAGCGCGGCGAGGGCCGGTGAGTGGTGGCCGGCCGGCCATGCGAGCACGGTCGTGATGTGCGGGGCGTCGACGACGGGCACCGCGACATGGTCGGGCCACTGCCAGGCGCGGCTGGAGGCGGGGATGACGAGCAGCGTCTTGCCCAGCGCGACGAGCTGAGCGAGTTGTGACTGGGTGTGCACCTCGGGCCCGGGGCCGTCGGGGTAGGAGCCGTCGAGCCGGGGCCATCGGGCGATGGGAAGGCCCGGCACGTCGCGGACGTCCGCGAGGGTGAGCCGGGAACGTGCGGCGAGCGGGTGTCCCGACGGGAGGAGGGCGACTTGGCCTTCGGTGTGGAGGTCTTCGGTATCGAACCCGGCCAGGTCGTCGACCGGCCGGTGCATGAGGGCCACGTCCGCGCGCCCGCTGCGCAGGAACCGTGCCTGCTCGCCGACCTCGCAAAGGACGACTTCGACCGGTACCGAATCCGTGCCGGCCGACGACGAGGCGAGGAGCCGTTGCAGCAGTCCGTGGGACGCGCCGGACTTCGTCACCAGTACCAGTGGCCGCCGGAGATCCGCTGCGCGTCGGGTCCGGCGCGCGGCAGCCGCGACCGCGTCGAGGGACACCCGGGCTTCGCGCAGCAACACCCCGCCGGCGCCGGTGAGGGCCACCCCTCGTCGGTTCCGGTCCAGAAGCTGGACGCCGAGCCGCCGTTCCAGCTGTCGGACGGCACGCGACAACGGCGGCTGCGCGATCCCGAGCCGCTGAGCCGCACGCCCGAAGTGCAGCTCCTCGGCGACCGCGACGAAGTACCGCAGCTCGCGGGTCTCCAGATCGTCCATGGACACACCCTATCCAGCGTGTGATACCCGCCGGGTATCACAACGTACCTGATCGATATTGGACGAAAAGGACGCAGCGCGCCCAGCATGGGCAGCGTGAACAACACCAGGACAGCGCTGGTCACCGGCGCGAACAAGGGAATCGGCTTCGCCATCGCTCAGGGTCTCGGAAACCTTGGTTTCACGGTCGCCGTGGGGGCGCGCGACGACATCCGACGCGAGGAGGCCGTCGAGCGGTTGCGTGCCGCGGAGGTCGACGCGTTCGGGGTCGCCCTCGACGTCACCTCCGACGACAGCGTCACCGCAGCGGCGGCGCGCATCGAGAAGGAGACCGGGCGACTCGACGTGCTCGTCAACAACGCGGGGATCTCCGGCCGGTTCGAGGCTGGGGCGCAGGACCCCACGACCCTCGACCTCGACGTCCTGCGCACGGTCCTGGACACGAACGTGTTCGGGGTCGTACGGGTGACGAACGCGATGCTCCCGCTGCTCGGCCGTGCCGCCTCGCCCCGGATCGTCAACATGTCCAGCAACATGGGCTCGCTCACGTTGCGGACCGGCCCGGTCATGGCCGCCTACGCACCCTCCAAGTCGATGCTCAACAGCGTCACGGCACAGTACGCCCGCCGATTCGCCGACACGAACATCATCGTGAACGTGGCATGCCCCGGGTACGTCGCAACGGACTTCACCGGGTTCGCCGGGGAACGAACACCCGAGCAGGGCGCCGCGATCGCCGTTCGCCTCGCCACCCTGCCCGACGACGGCCCCCGAGGCGGCTTCTTCGACGACAAGGGAGCCGTCGCCTGGTAACTCTGCGCGCGAGAGCGGCCGACGCGTGGAGCCTGTCGGCCGCCCGTGATCCGCCTAAGGGCTGTCCCGCGTCACCGCCGCCGCTGTTCGGCGCGCAGCTCGAAGTCGCCGTAGCTGTTGTCGACCGGGTTGACCGTGACCCCGGGGGCGACGATCTCGTCGACGGCGTCGAGCACGTCGGCCGGGAGCGTGACGTCCGTGGCGGGCAGGAACGCCTCCAGCTGTTCCATGGTGCGGGGCCCGATGATCGCCGAGGTCACGCCGGGGTGGTTGATGACGAAGGCGACGGCGAGCTCGATGAGCGTGAGACCGGCCTTCTCCGCCAGGACGGCGAGTTGTTCGACGGCGTCGAGCTTGCGCTGGTTGGCGGGGGTGTCCATATCGAAGCGTGCCCGGGGCCGGGCCGCGGAGGCGGGCCCCTCGATCGCGTGCTTGCGGTAGCGGCCGGAGAGCCAGCCTCCGGAGAGCGGACTGTAGGTGAGGGTGCCCATGCCGTGGCGGCGAACGGCGGGAAGCACGTCCTCCTCGATGCCGCGGACCAGGATCGAGTACGGCGGTTGCTCGGTCACGAACCGCTCCAGGTTCCGCTCCCGCGAGACCCACTGGGCCTCGACGACCTGGGAGCCGGAGTAGGACGAGGACCCGATGTATCGGATCTTGCCCTGGTGGACGAGGTCGGAGAGCGCGCCGAGGGTCTCCGCGACGTCGGTGCCGGGGCTGGGGCGGTGGACCTGGTAGAGGTCGATGTGGTCGGTACCCAGCCGCCGCAGGGAGTTCTCGACCTCGCGGATGATCCAACGCCGCGAACCACCGCGCTGGTTGGGGTCCTCCTGGTCCATCGGCATGAAGAACTTGGTCGCCAGGAACACGTCCTCGCGGCGGTCCTTCAGGGCCTTGCCGACGATCTCCTCCGAGACGCCGGCGGAGTACACATCCGCGGTGTCGACGAAGTTGATCCCTGCGTCGAGGGCGCGGTGGATGATCCGGATCGAGTCGGCTTCGTCCTCGTTGCCCCAGGGGCCGAACATCATCGCGCCCAGGCAGAGCGGGCTGACCTGGACGCCGGTGCGGCCGAGCGGTCGGTACTGCATGAAACGGTTCTCCTCGAGGTGGGCGTCAGTCGTTCACGGTGGGGACGACGGTGCCGGAACCCGCCCAGCTGGCGAGCAGGCCCAGGGCCTCCCGCTCCCGGGAGTCCGGTTCCGGGGTGTAGAAGTTGAGGCGCAGCCCGGGATCGGCCGGCAGATCCATCGCCTCGTAGGGCAGTGCGAGATCGCCGACCAGCGGATGGCGAAGGTTCTTGACGCCGGAACGGTGGAACTTCACGTCATGGCGGGCCCACCGGCGGGCGAAGTCGTCGCTCCTGGTCGTCAGCTCTCCGATCAGATCGGTGAGCGCCTTGTCCTGGGGGGCCCGGCCCGTCTCGGTGCGCAGGAAGGCGACCGCGTCGTCGGCGCCCTTTTTCCAGTCCGTCCAGAACTCCTGGCTCGTCGGGTCGAGGAACATGAAGCGGGCACTGTTGACCGGACCGCACCGGACGAACAGCGGCGAGTCGAAGACGGGCGCGTACAGCGCGCGTCCCAGCGTGTTGGCGGCCAGGATGTCGAAGCGCGCGTTGCGTACGTAGGCCGGCACGTCGGTCATGGAGTCGAGCAGCCGCAGGATCGTGGGCCGTACACGGGACGCGGTCACCGCGGCCCGCCGGCCCGACGGCGTCGCGGCACGGGCGAGGTCGTAGAGGTGGGTGCGCTCGGCCTCGTCCAGCTGGAGTGCGTGCACGAGGGCGTCGAGCACCGAGTCCGAAGCGCCGGCGAGATTCCCGCGTTCGAGCCGGATGTAGTAGTCCACACTCATGCCAGCGAGCAGGGCGACCTCCTCGCGGCGAAGGCCGGCGACTCGACGGTTTCCGCCGTAGACGGGGAGCCCGGCCTGCTCCGGAGTGATCCGGGCCCGCCGGGTGCTCAGGAACTCGCGGACCTCGGCGGCCCGGGTGCTCCTGCCGGTGTCAGCCATGTTCAGGAGCACCTGGGCTGGTGGCGAGGACGCTCATGAGGCGGCTCCTTCCGATCGTCGGGAATCCTGTGCCGGTCCTCTCACGGTAGATCCGTCGGCGAGAGCCTGCGAGGTACTGCCGTTACCTGGAAGAGCAGTGACTCCCACCCGTTCGCCGAGACGCGGTTTGCTGGACCGGTCCGGGCGCAGCCGGCCGGGGCTCGGGCTCACCTCCGGCGGGTGGCGCCGGTCGGCTTAGTCCTCGGGGCCTCGTCCAGCGGTTGCCGGGGCTGGTGAGCGGGCCGAGAGTGCTGAGGGGGGTGCCCCGGCCACCGGCGGGACTTGCCCGGCCCGGCCCCGCCTCGACCTCCGGCGGGCGCCGCGCAGACCGGCTCCGCTGCCGTACTCGCGGCCCACGGGCCCGGCCGTCATGACCCTCATCGCGCCCTCGCAGGCCACCACACAGAAAGGTCCCCGTGATGCAGACCCTCACCCTCAACAACGGCGTCGAGATGCCCGCCCTGGGACTCGGCGTCTTCCAGACCCCGCCGGACGAGACCCGGGCCGCCGTCACAGCGGCGCTCGACCTCGGCTACCGGCACATCGACACCGCTGCCGCGTACGGCAACGAACGCGAGGTCGGCCGGGCCATCCGCGAATCCGCCGTACCGCGCGAGGAGATCTTCGTCGAGACGAAGATCTGGATCAGCGACTACGGGTACGACGAGACGCTGCACGGCTTCGGCAAGAGCGCAGCCAAGCTGGGCGTCGACCGCATCGATCTGCTCATCCTCCACCAGGCCCTCCCGTCGGACTTCGGCAGAACCCTCGCCGCCTACCGCGCCCTGGAGACGCTCCTGGCCGACGGCAAGGTCCGCGCGATCGGCGTCAGCAACTTCATGGTCGACCACCTGACCGCGCTGCTCGACGCCACGACGGTCGTCCCCGCGGTCAATCAGCTGGAGATCCACCCCTACTTCCAGCAGCGCGCCGTCCTCGACTTCGACGACCGGCACCACATCCTCAACCAGGCGTGGTCCCCCATCGGCGGCATCACCTTCTACCCGGGGTACGGCGAGAACCGCAGGAGCGTCCTGGAGGACTCCGTAGTCACCGAAATCGCCGAGGCGCACGGCAGGAGTCCCGCCCAGGTGCTGCTCCGCTGGGGCCTGCAGCACGGCCGCTCGGTGATCCCCAAGTCGACCAGGCGCCACCGCATCGCGGAGAACATCGACGTCTTCGGCTTCGAGTTGACCGCGGACGAGCTGAAGGCCCTCGACACCCTTGAGACCGGCCACCGCGGCGGCCCCGAGCCGACGGGCATCACCCTCGCGGACCACGGCCGTGCCATCCCGGAAGCCTGACCGAAGGACCTGACCGGTACCGGGGCACACGCTCCCGCGGCCGAGGACGCGTCGAGCCCGGAGGCGTCCGGGCCGATGTCGCCTTCCGCGAAGCGGATCCCGGCGAGTACGCGGACGTGGACATGGCGTACCGGGTGAAGTACGGCCGGCGCACCGGCATCGTCGAGCACGTCCTCACCGACCGGGCCCGCGACTCCACCCTGCGTCTCTAGCCCCGCTGATCCCCCGCTCCCCCATCCCTTCCCACCCCCCTCCAAGGAGCATCAACCGTGCGAGCCACCCTGATGTACGCGGCGGAAGACGTACGCGTCGAGGACGTCACCGACCCGAAGATCCAGCAGCCCACCGACGCGGTGGTACGGATCGTGCTGGCCTGCGTGTGCGGCAGCGATCTGTGGCCCTACAGGTCTCTGGAACCCACCGACACGCCCCGCCACATGGGCCACGAATTCCTCGGCGTCGTCGAGGAGATCGGCTCCGCGGTGCGCGGTCTCGCACCCGGGGACGTGGTCGTCGCCCCGTTCGTCTGGTCCGACAACACCTGCGCCTACTGCCGGGAGGGCCTCCAGACCTCCTGCCCGCACGGCGGCCAGTGGGGCGTGAACGGCGTCGACGGCGGTCAGGGGCAGGCCGCCCGTGTCCCGTATGCCGACGGGACCCTGGTGAAGCTGCCCGTCGCCGAGGACTCGGAACTGCTGCCGGACCTCCTGACCCTGTCCGACGTACTGTGCACCGGCTACCACGCCGCCCGCACCGCCGGTGTCGGCCCCGGCGACACGGTCACCGTCATCGGGGACGGCGCGGTCGGCCTGTCCGCCGTGATCTCCGCCCGGCTGCTGGGCGCCGAGAAGATCGTCCTCATGGGCCGCCACCGGGCCCGGACCGACCTCGGCCGCGACTTCGGCGCCACCGACGTGGTCGCCGAGCGCGGTGAGGAGGGCGTCGCCCGGGTCCGTGAACTGACCGGTGGCGAGGGCACCCGCAGGGTCCTCGAATGCGTCGGCCTGAAGGACGCGCTCGTGCAGGGATTCGGAGTGGTCCGCGACGGTGGCACGATCAGCCGGGTCGGCGCCCCCCAGTACACCGACGTCCCCTTCGGGTTTGCCGACTTCCTCCGCAACATCACCCTCACCGGCGGTGTCGCTCCCGCCCGCGCCTACATCGAGGAACTCATGCCACACGTCCTGGACGGCTCGATCCGCCCCGGTCGCGTCTTCGACCGCACGGTCGGCCTGGAGGACATCGCGGACGGATACCGGGCAATGAACGACCGGGCGGCCCTGAAGGTGCTGGTACGCCCATGACCGCTCGCAATCGGTGTTCCGCCCACCGCGGCGGGCGCGGCCTCCCCGCCCCCGAAACCGGCGAACGTGCCGGCGGCCCGTCTCGGACTTCCATGTCGAGGGGCGACTGAGAACGCGGGAGGGGTGAGGGGGCGGGCGGCCCCCACCCCCTCACCCAACGGGTCCTTCACCAGGAGGACTTCGTCACCCCTGGCAGGTATCCGGCATGGGCCTGGGCCCGTACGTTCACCCGGGACAGGCCGAACTTGCGCAGGTGGCCACGCGGGCGGCCGTCGACACTGTCACGGTTCCGCACCCGGGTGGCACTCGCGTCCCGGGGCTGGCGTCGGATCTCTGCCCGCGCGGCGGCCTTCGCGTCGTCCGTGGCATGCGGAGACGCCAGAACCGCCTTGAGTTCGGCGCGCCGCTGCGCGTAGCGGGCCACGACCAGCTTCCGCTTGTCGTTCTTCGCGATCTTGCTCTTCTTCGCCATCAGACACGCTCCCCGCGAGCCCGGATGCGGGCGACCGCGGCCTCGATGCCGATGGTGTCCACGGTCTTGATGGCACGCGCGCTCAGCCTCAGACGGACGTGCCGCCCCTCGCCGGGCAGCCAATAGCGCTTGTTCTGGATGTTGGGGTCGAAGCGGCGCGAGGTGCGCCGGTGCGAGTGGGAGATCTTCTTGCCGAAAACCGGCTGGGCGCCGGTCAGCTGGCAGTGGGCGGACATGACGGTTCTGCCTTTCTCTCCACCGAGTTATCGGTAATGGAAATCATTGTCGTATAGTACCCGTCATGGCCCGCAACGAGGTACGCCCGATCATCAAGCTCCGCTCCACCGCCGGAACCGGCTACACGTACGTGACCCGTAAGAACCGCCGTAACGACCCGGACCGGCTGGTTCTGCGGAAGTTCGACCCCGTGGCCCGACGCCACGTCGACTTCCGCGAGGAACGCTGACCCCGTCGGCCCCGCCCGCCTGTCGGCACCCGATTGAGAGACCACACCCATGAAGCCTGGAATCCACCCCGTCTACCGGCCGGTCGTCTTCCGCGACAAGGCAGGTGACTTCGCCATCCTCACTCGGTCCACGATCACCAGTGACAAGACCATCGAGTGGGAGGACGGCAGGACCTATCCGGTGGTCGACGTCGAGATCTCGTCGGCCAGCCACCCCTTCTACACCGGCACCGCCCGCGTGCTGGACACCGCGGGCCGCGTCGAGCGTTTCGAGCGCCGCTACGGACCGGACGGAGGCCGCCCATGACCCCCGACGGGCCGATGTCCGTGGTGATCGTCGCCGGACTCCACGCCGACGCCCGGCGCGCCACCGTCGAACGGCTGTTGCGCGAGGTGCCCGGCAGCGTCGCGCTGCACCATGACCTGTCCGCCGGCCCGGCGGGCACCGTGCGCCGGAGCGTCCGCGACGCCATGGGCGAGACGTGCTGGGGCGAGACGCCCCTGGTCAACGACTGCGCCTGCTGCGCACTGCGCGAGGACCTCGTTCCCGAACTGGAACGGCTGGCCGACAGCGGCCTCACCCGCCTCGCCGTCGTGGAACTCTGGGACTCGGTGGAACCCCGCGGCATGGCCGAGGTCATCGCCGCCCACGGCGGTGGCGCCTTCCGGCTGACCAACGTGCTGACCGCGGTGGATCCCGCCCTCGCGCTGGCCTGCCTGTCCAACGGCGACGACCTCGCGGAAGCGGGACTCGCCGCGGCCACCACGGACCAGCGCACCGTGGGCGACACCTTCGCACGGCAACTGGAGTACGCTCCCGTGCTCGCCGTGACCGAAAGCACCACCACCGGACTCGACGATCTGGCACTTCTGCGGCAGTTGCACCCCACCGCTCAGCAAGTCGGTGTCGAGTCGGGCCGGTTGGGTGCCGCAGCGACTGCCGGCTTCGATGTGGACGCCGCCGCGGCCGCACAGCACCCGGCGTGCGCCCGGCTCCCCCACGACTGCGACGAGCAGGGCGTCAGTACGCTCGTCTGGCGGCGCCGTCGCCCCTTCCACTCCGGTCGCCTCTACGAGGCGCTGGAGGATCTGTGCTGCGCGGCGGCCCGTAGCCGGGGGAGGTTCTGGCTGGCGGACCGGCCCGACTGCCTGCTCGCCTGGGACGCCGCCGGTGGCGCACTGTGCGTGGAGAGCGCCGGGCCATGGATGGCCGCGCTCCCGGACGCGGCCTGGGAGATGATGCCGGCCGAGCGTCGCACCGCCGCAGCCCTCGACTGGCATTCCGAGCACGGTGACCGCTGCCAGCATCTCGTCTTCACCTCCCCGGACCTCGACCGGGCGGGGCTGCTGGCCCTGCTCGACTCCTGTCTGCTCACCGACGCCGAACTGGCGTCCGGACCCGGCACCTGGCCCCGTCCCACCGGCTTCGACGAACTGCTCGACGCCGCCGCCTGACCGCCCCATCACACCGACAGGAAGCCGTCATGCCACGCATCGCCAAGACCGCGCCCGCGCGCAAGAGCCGGCCGAACCCGCTCGACGCCGCCGGCATCACGTACATCGACTACAAGGACACCGATCTGCTGCGGAGGTTCATCTCCGATCGCGGCAAGATCCGCAGCCCCCGCGTCACCCGGGTCAGCCGACAGCAGCAGCGTCAGATCGCCGCAGCCGTCAAGAACGCCCGCGAGATGGCCCTGCTCCCCTACTCCAGCCACTGACCCGAAGGCCGTCCACGGCTCGCTCCCCCGCCCCCACGTACTTCCCCCTCCGACGAAAGGACCGTCATGGCCGTCCCCAAGCGCAAGATGTCCCGAAGCAACACCCGCCACCGCCGCGCCCAATGGAAGGCGAGCACTCCGGCGCTCGTCCCGGTGACCGTCGACGGCAGCACCCACCTGGTACCCCAGCACCTCAGGAAGGCGTACGAGCGCGGCATCCTCAACCCCGAGGACTGACACGACTCCGAGGACCGACACGCCCCCGAGGACTGACGCGGCATCCGCACGACCGCAGTCAACGACCCGTTCGGTGAGCCCGCTTGTCATGACTCTCCCGGTCAGCCGGCGCTGTGGTTTCCCCGTGCCGGCGAAGAGGGCTTCGAGGACGCGGTCGACGTACTCGTGGGTCAGGGGCCGCCGGACGACCGGGAGGCGTCTCACCGGGGATCATCTGGCGGGACGCCGCCCGGCCAAGGCCGGTGGTGCCGTCAACGGCTGTTCACGGGCGCCCCCTTCGAGGCGGTGACCGCACCCGGATCGGTGGTGCTCCGCGGAGCCTCGGAGCCTTCCGCGGGCCCGGACCTCGCCAGCCACAGGCCGGTGAACACGGCGGTTGCCAGAGTGACGGCGCCGGCGGCGAGGAAGACGCTGTCGAGGCCGGCCTCGAAGGAGGCGCCGCCGGACTGCCGGCTGCGGACGATGGCTCCCAGTACCGCCACTCCGAGCACCGCGCCGATCTGCCGGGTGGTGCTGATGATGCCTGACGCGAGGCCCCCTTCCTGCGGGCTGACCGCCTGGATGGCGGCTCCCGTCAGCGGGGACATGGTCAGGGCAAAGCCGATACCGACGACTCCCAGCCGCCACCACACGTTCCCGTAGCCGGTGTCGGCGTGCACCATCCCGAGCGCCAGCAGCCCCAGGCCGGCCAGGGCCAAGCCGGTGGTGACCACGATCCGGAAGCCGTACCGGGCGGCGAGCCGGCCCGCGTACGGGCTGACGATCACCATGCCGAGGGACATCGGCAAGGTCTGCAGACCCGCGCGCAGGATCGAACTGCCCTGGACGTAGACGAAGAACTGGGAGAAGAAGAACGACGACCCCATGAGCGCGAACCCCACCACGACCATGGCCGTGTTGGACACGGTGAACAGGCGCTGACGGAACAGCCGCAACGGCAGCATCGGAGCGGAACGACGCGCTTCGACGGCGACGAAGGCGGCGAGGAGGAGCGCCCCGGCGGCGAAGCTGCCCAGGATCACCGGCGCAGTCCAGCCGCGGGCACCGCCCTCGATCAGCCCGTAGGTCAGCGCCCCCACTCCCAGAACGGACAGCACCGTACCCGGGGTGTCGATCGCGGGGGCACTGGGATTGCGGGTCTCTTCAAGGCTCCGCAGGCCGACCACCAGCAGGACCACGCCGATGGGCAGATTGACCAGGAAGATGGCGGGCCAGCCGAACACATCCGTCAGCACGCCGCCGGCGACAGGGCCAACGGCCAGGCCGAGTCCGCTGAATCCGGCCCACAGGCCGATCGCCTTGATCCGTTCCTGCGGCACGGGACAGGCGGCGGCGAGCAGGGCCAACGAGGCAGGGCTCAGCGCCGCGGCCCCGATGCCCTGCAGCACCCGGCCGGCGACCAGCCAGCCGACCGAGGGTGCGAGGCTGCACAGCACCGACGCGACGGTGAACACCGCGACGCCGGTCAGGTACACGCGCTTGCGGCCGAACCGGTCGGCGAAGACACCGCCGGGCAGCAGCAGCATGGCGACCAGCAGTACGTACGCGTCGACGATCCATTGCAGACCGGTCAGCTGAGTGTGCAGCCGGTGCTGCATGTCGGGCAGCGCTGCTCCAACGATCGTGTTGTCGAGCAGAACCATGAACTGGCCCAGGCAGGTCACCGTGAGCAGCATGGTCCGGCTCGGTCGGCTGCCTACGGACGCAGGCGATGCAGCCATGCGGATTCCTCTCCATCGTTGGTCGTGCGTCTCCGGGGCCGACATGGTCAGCCTCCGTACAGTCTCCTAACGCAGCCAGTGGCTGCGTTAGGAGACTGTACGGAGGGTTGCCCCATAAACGCAAGTCATAACTGCGTTAAGGTGTGAGCATGGACGAACAACAGCGAGCCCGACGGCCCGGCGGGCGCAGCGCCCGCATCGGCGCGGAGGTGCACCAGGCCGTCACCGGCCTGATCAGCGAGCGCGGTTACGGCAACTTCACCGTCGGCGAGGTCGCAGCCCGCGCGGGCGTGGCCGACAGCAGCATCTACCGCCGGTGGGGCGGCCTGGACAACCTGCTCACCGACGTGGCGCTCACCCGCCTCAACGCGCAGTCACCGATGCCGGACACCGGGAGCCTGGCCGGCGACCTGCGCACGTACGCGGCCCAGGTGGCCCGCGAGATCACCGGGCCCGACGGCCTGGCACTGGTTCATCTGGCCGTCGCCCTGTCGAGCAGTGGCCGGCAGGGGCTGCAGGCGCGTGATGAAATCCGCGACGAACGCACCCGGCAACTGCAGTCGATGCTCGATCGCGCCCTCGAACGCGGCGAGCACGCACCCGACGCGCTCGGCGTGCTGGACCACATCCTGGCCCCGATGTACATCCGCGTCCTGTTCGGCATGGAGCTCGCCCCGGACTACGTCGAGGGGCTGGTCGACCGAATGCTGTGACCTCGGCACGGACCCGCGAGGAGGGCGGAGCGCTCACCTCCCCCGTTCGCTTCGTCGACAGGGACAGAGGGGCGCCCCCGCGCCGGCAACGCGCGCTGCGGTCCGGGCATTCGCCCTCGTCAGGCCGGCCTTGGGCGGCCTTCCGCCCGACCCGAAGCGCTCGCGTTCCGGGCTGTCCTCGGCGGCCGGCATCGGTGACGACCTGGCATGGTGGAAGATCCAGCGCCGGCGATGCCGGCACGGCATGCGCGACGGTGCACGGGCCTCCATCCCGTTCGTCGCGCGCACGACGGAGAGGCTGAAGGCGTTGCGCACAGCCGGTCCGGAGGCGAAGGGCATGAAGTGGACGATCCACCGGAACGGCACCCGGAGGACCCGTGCGGTCACGCACAGCAGGAGCTACGGTCAAACCGGTGACGGTGTGACGTCAGCGCTTCCATGGCGACGAAAAGGCGCCACGGACAGCATGGGCACGAGCACCCGGGCGCCCGCATACCCCAGGATGGACGGGGGGCGCTGCAGCAGGGGCGCGGGCAGCGCTGGCGAGTTCACGAAGCGATGAGCGGTCGCAGGCGTCCCCGGCCGAGGAGTTGGACCGCCGCCGGGGAGTACCGGTTCAGCAGGAGCGCCGACGCGCCGGCGACGAGGGCGCCCACGGCCAGGCCGGCGATGATGTCGTGCGGGTAGTGGGCTCCGACCCACACGCGGGAGCCGGCCATCGCCAGCGCACCGATCGTGGCGATCACGCCGAGGCGTACCGACACGAACCACAGGGCGACGGCGGCTGCGGCAGCCAAGGTGGCGTGGTTACTGGGGAAGGACCAGTCGCCGGCCGCCGGACACGCCTCCAGGGTGATCACGTGCAGGGACCTGCACGGGCGCGTCTCGTGCACCCCTTGCTTCAGAAGTGAGCTGACGGCAAAGGCGATCACGGTCAGGACCGGGACCGCCAGCGCCATCACCGCCTGGGGCGCGTCCTGGCGGCGCGCCTGCCACCAACCGATCAGCATGAGGACCGCGAAGAGGGCGAGCCCGTAGGTGGAGTAGCCGGAGATGAGCGTGTCCAGCCAGGCGGGGGCGTCGTGTGCCACTCCGACCACGTCCAGGAAGGCACCTCCGTCGATGCTCGATCCGTCGTACGTCTGAGCGAGCGTGGCATTGAGGGTGTGCATCAGGCGCCGCCTTCCGCTCGGTGGGCGCGCCGGGAGCGCAGCAGTTCCAAGCCCACGGGGATGAGCGAGACGACGACGATGACGGCGATGATCGGCAGGAGGTAGCGGTCGACGTCGGGTACGGACGCGCCCAGGGCGTACCCGGCCAGTACGAGGCCCACGGTCCACAGCAGCCCGCCGAGGACCTGCCAGAGGGCGAAGGTCCGTGCGGGTACGGCAAGGACGCCGGCGAGCGGGTTCAGCACGGTCCGCACGATCGGCAGGAAGCGGGCCAGGACGATGGCCTTGGCGTGTCCGTACCGTTCGAGGATCTCGGCGGCGCGGTCGGCGCCCTCACGGATTTTGCGGGATTTCGTGCGGGAGAGCAGTGCGGGTCCGGCGCGGCGGCCGAGCAGGTAGCCGGTCTGGGCTCCGGCCAGTGCGCCCGCGACGGCGGCGAGCAGAACCCAGGGAAGCGACAGGTGCCCCGGTGTGGCGCCCGAGCCGCCCGCGCACAGCAGTCCGGCGGTGAACAACAGGGAGTCGCCGGGCAGGAAGAACCCGAGGAGCAGGCCCGTCTCGGCGAACAGGACGGCGGCGATGCCGATCGTGCCGAAGGTGGCGAGCAGTGACTGCGCGTCGAGCACGTTCACGGCGAGCTGGAGCGGGGGTGCGGCTTGGTGCGCGAGCGTCATCGGCGCTGGCCCCTTCGATGTGGGCGATCGGGCATACGGATGTGGGCAGGTCGAGACCGTCACAGGAGGGCGGCCCCCCTTGCGTCTACAAGGTAGTAGTTGGTCTACTTCACTGTAGACGATCCGACAGGGAGGGCGACCGCATGACTGGGGCGGCGGGCGAGCGCAGGCCGGCCGGCGAGCTGGAGGCCGGTGTGCTGGCGGCACTGTGCGCGGCGGGTGTGCCGCAGTCGGCGGCCGAGGTGCGGATGGCGATACCCCAGGAGCTCGCCCGCACCACGGTGGCCACACTGCTCACCCGGCTGCACGAGAAGGGGGTCGTGGGGCGGACTCCGGGCAGGCGCGGCTTTCTGTACTTCGCGGTGCAGGACGCCCATGACCTGGCCGCGCGGCGTATGCACCGGGAGCTGGACCAGGACGACGACCGCAGCACCGTGCTGGCCAGGTTCGTCGAGGGGCTGAGCACCGCGGACGAGGCGGAGCTGAAGCGACTGCTGGCGGGAGGCGGCCCGTGATCGCCCTGCTGCTGGCCCCGCTCGCCCTGCCCTGGTTCCTGCCACCGCTGGCCCGGCGCACGGTCGCACGGGTGCGGCCCGAGATCGCGCTGGTGACGGTCACCTGCGCAACAGCGACCCTGGGCGTGGGCGTCGTGGCCTGCCTGGGCGCCCTTCTGCTGCCCCTCGCCCTCACCATTCCTCCGGTGACCGCGCTCGCGGAGCTCATCGAGCCTCTCGACGCGGGACCGCGGCTACCCGCGATGGCCGTGTCCGCACTCGCCGCCGGCACTCTCGCCCTGGCCACCGTCCAGGGCCTGCGCAAGGCGATGAGGGAAGCGGCTCGCCTGCGCGTCGCGCACGGTCGCACGGACGGCCTTCCGGAAGCAGGAGGACTGTGCGTCGTGGCCGACCCCCACCCGGACGCCTTCGCGCTGCCGGGCGGTCTGCGGCGGGAGGACCGGATCGTGGTGACCACCGGCATGCTGCGCGCCCTGGGGCCTGCGGAACGAGAAGCGCTGCTCGCACACGAGCGTGCGCACCTCGCCGCCAAGCACCACTTCTACCTGGGCGCCGCCCAGCTCGCCGGATGGTGCCATCCAGCCCTGGCGGCGGTCGCGAGCCAGGTCTCGTTCGCCGCCGAGCGGGCCGCCGACGAGGCGGCCGCAAGGCACTGCGGTGACCGCGCCATCACCGCTCAGGCAGTGGGGCGCGCCGCACTGGCCGCGAACCGTACCGGCAGCCATTCCGGCACCCCCGCCCTCACACCCGGTGTCGCCACAGGCCCCGTTCCCGCCCGCGTCCGGGCCCTGCTCGTCCAGGCGCCGGTACGGCGCGTCGTGCCCGCTCTGCTCGCCATCGTCCTGGTCTGCGCGACAGCGGGGACCTTGTCGCTGGCCGGAGCCGCCTGGCTGCACCACGGCATCGAGACCGCCCAGGGCGAGCGCCCCTCCGATGGGTCACCCTCACCCACTGCGAGATGAGGGCAGCCTTTTCTCACCGTCTACATTTACGTAGACTGTGGTGCGGCCGGACAGCAGTTGCCCGCGCCGTCGGCCCTTCACGTGAATCGAGGCACACCCATGTCCGCCGGACCGGCGCCATGCTCGCCTTCGTCTCGTCCGGCTGCCGTATCCGATCCCCGTGATGGCGCTCTCCCTCACCCCCGTCCGCACAGCGCCGGCAACTCGGATGCCGGCCAACAGCCGAGTGAAAGCAACACCGGCCGCATGAACTCAGCCTCCATCGCGAACCCTGGGCGGGAGACGATGTACGAGAGCAGAAGGCCCGGCACCGATTTCGTCACGCCGGCCGCTCCGCCGGCCGAGCGGGTAATGGAATGGCTGACCGCCCACGAGAGCGTCGAACAGGCTTTCCGTGCACCGCTGGACGGAATACCGAACGAACGGGACGAACGCCTCGCGCGGTTGGCCGATGTCCTCCGGGCCACCGCACAGGGACTCGGCCCACGGGCAGCCGCCACATGGGCCGGTGTGCCCGAGCCCCTTCTTCAGCAGTGGCTGGCGACCGACCCGGAGTTCGCCGCCGCTGTGCGCGCCGCCTCGGCCTTGGCCTCGGCACACGGAGTCGAGCCCGGCGGGAAGATGACACCGGCGATGCTCCGCGTCGTGGTCGTCGCCCTGAGCAAAGGCGAGACCTTCGCCACGGCAGCGGAGACGGCGGGCCTCACCCCTCATAAACTCCGGCTGCTCTGGAGGGAGTCACCTGCTCTGGTCGCCCTGATGGACGCGGCTCGGCGCACCCGGCAGCGGAAACCGAAGAGCTACCTCCCGACGACCTACCGGCCCCGCAAGCCGGGACGTCCCACTCCCACTGCCGGGTACCGTCTCGTACACCGCGGGGAAGAGTAGAAGCCGGCAACCGGAACCGGCGACTTGCGCAACCGCTGGGCCGGCCACGCTTGTTGCCCGTACAGAGCACGCGGGGGCAACGACCTCACTCATGAACGTCTGCACGTTCGCGGACGGCGGGGTGGGTGATTCGAGCGGAGTACCGGGCCGCCGCCTGGCCCCGTTCCGAACCGCTCCTGTGCTGCGCCGGGCGCGCCCGCCGGGGATGGCGGGACAGCCCTTAGACCGTCAGGAATCGGGCCGTCGGGCCGTGGTCTGTGACGTGCCCTGCGTCGAGTACGTGGATGGTGTCGGTGTAGCGGACGACCAGATGCTGTTCGTGGGACACCACCACAAGCGTCATCCCGTGCTCCGTACGCAGACGGGTGAGGAGGTCCATGATGCCGAGGGCGGTGTCGGTGTCGAGGGCCGAGGTGACCTCGTCGCACAGCAGGATGTCGGGGCCGGCGGTGAGGGCGCGGGCGATGGAGACACGCTGGCGCTGCCCACCGGACAGTTCGCTGGGGTACCGGTCGGCGAAGTCGTCGGAGAGACCGACCAGGGCGAGAAGCTCGGCGACGCGTTCCCGGTGGAGGCTCTTGGCCAGGTCCGTGTGCAGGCGCAGAGGCCGAGTCAGCTGCTGCCCGACGGTGTGCCGGGGGTTGAGCGCGGCGAGCGGGTTCTGGGGAACGAGCTGGATGCGGCGCCGTTGTTCCCGGGTGCGGCGCTGTACACGCGGGGCGAGCGGGCGGCCGTCCAGGGTGAGGTGACCGGTGTGGGCGGGGTGGAGTCCGGCCAGGACACGGAGCAGGGTGGTCTTGCCCGATCCGGAGGGCCCGATGACGGCGGTCGCCGAGCCGGGTGCCGCGGTGAATCCCACACCTTTCAGGACCGCGCGCGGCCGGCGGCCGTCGCGGAAGAAGACGTCGATCGCCTGCGCGGCGATGCCGTCGCCGGGGGGTGTGTCATGCACGGCTGATGCGGCGGGCCGGTCGGGGGATGTCTGCCGTACGGCGGCGGTGTTGGGGGTGAGCCGGATGGTGTGGTCGGCGCAGTCCGCGACGAGTTGCGGGTCGTGGGTTGCGATGACGACGGCGAGGTTCCGGCCGGCGGCGAGGTGGCGGAGCAGGTGGGCGAGCTCGTCTCGCACCGTGGCGTCGAGTCCGGCTGTGGGCTCGTCCAGCAGCAGAATCTTCGGGGCGCGGGCCAGCGCACGGGCGAGCGCGACACGTCGTTGCTGTCCACCGGAGAGGGCGGTGGGCCTGCGGTCGGCGATCTGAGTGTCGGCGGGCAGGCGGCACTCGGCCAGCAGTGCGAGCACGTTGTCCTCGGCCGGGTCGGCGGCGAGTTCGGCGACCAGGCGGCGTGCGGTCATGCGGGGGTTGAGGGCGGAGCCCGGGTCCTGACCCACGTAGGCGACGTCGGAGCGGCGCAGTGCGCGCAGTTCGCCTGCCGGCAGCTGGTGCGGGGTGCGGCCGAGGACGTCAAGTCCTCCGGTGACGGTGGCGCCCGGGGGGAGGTGGCCGACGAGCGCGCGGAGCAGGGTGGTCTTGCCGGACCCGGAGGCGCCCGTGAGGGCGGTGACCTGGCCGGCGTGGATCTGTGCGGTGGTCTCGGGCAGGAGGACGCGGCCCCGGGGCAGGTGTATTCCGAAGTCGGTCACGGTGACGAGGGGGGTCCGCTCCGTTTTCCCGGAGGTGGCCGGACTGGGGTGGACAGGGGCGAGGTCGCTCATGAGCGGGTCACCGCCTTTGCTGTGGCGTCGGGGGCCAGGGAGAGGGTCGCAAGGTTGACGGTGATGGCCAGTACCGCGATGGCCAGACTGGGGGCTACGACAGCCCAGGGGTTGAGGAGGATGCCGGGGGCGTTCTCACGGACCATCAGTGACCAGTCGGAGGCCGGTGGTTGAGGTCCGATCTGGAGGAATCCGGCCATCGAGATGATGTAGACGGCCTCGACGAACCGGAGCCCGAACAGGGTCACGATCGTGGCGCGGAGATTGGGGGCGATCTCGCGCAGGGCGATGTAGAGGGTGGATTCACCACGGCCCAGGGCCGCTTCGACGTAGCCGGCGGTGGCGAGCGGGGATGCGGCGGCAGCGACGACCCGGATCGCGTAGGGCACGCCGAGGAGGACGGCGGCGGCGATCACGGCCCAGCGCCCGCCGTCGGGCCATGCCAGCGCGATCAGCATGATGCCCAGCAGCGGCGGCAACAGGATCACGACGTCCGCTGCGCGCTCGACCGCGCGCCCGAGGGCGGGTCGTAGCACCGCGATGCAGCCGATCACGGTGGCGGCCAGGGTGACGGCGACGGCGATCAGCAGGGCGCCTGCGACCAGCAGGGTGCCGCCTGACAGGAGACGGCTGAGCACGTCACGGCCGAGCTGGTCCCCGCCCAGCGGGGCTTCGCTCGCGGGTGAGGCGAAAGGGGCGGTGACAGGCGTGTCGATCGGGTGCGGGGCGATCAGGGAACCGGCGAGCGTCACCAGGAGTGGCAGAGCCGCGATCAGTACCAGTGCGGTGGTCTTCGCCCGGCGGGAGGGCCGGGGTTCGGCCAGGGGCAGGGCGGCGGTCATGCGCGGGCTCCCAGGACGGCGTGGCGGATGAGGTCGGCTGCCAGCAGGACGAGGCTGACGACGGCACCGGCGCAGATGACGACCCCGGCGATGAGGGGGGTGTCCCGTGCGGCGACCGCTCCGGCCAGGACTGATCCGATTCCGGGGTAGTTGAACAAGGTCTCGACCACGACCGCGCCGCCGAACAGCAGGCCCGTGGAAGTGGCCATGCCGGTGGCGATCGCGGGTACGGCGCCGGGCAGTTGGTGGCGCAGCAGGACCCGGTGCAGTGGCAGGCCGTCCAGGTGGGCCGCCTCCACGTGCGGAGCCGCCGACTGGTCGGCCAGCGCACCGCGCACGACTCGGCTGTTCCAGCCGGTCTGCGGGATGACCAGGGCGAGGACCGGCATGACCAGCATGGTCCACGTCGCGGGCTTTCCGTCGCCGCCGGTCACCGTCACCGCGGGCAGCCACCCCGTCCACAGGGACAGCACAAGCAGCAGCATGGCCGCGACGACGAACTCGGGGACCGCGAACGCGGCCGTCGAGGCGTTCCCGATGATCCGGTCAGTGAGCCGGCCGGGGCGGGCGGCGGCGCAGCAGCCGAGCAGCAGGGACAGCACGACGGTGATCGTGAAGGCGGTCACCGCGAGGACCAGCGTGTTGGGCAGGGGGTCGGCGAGCAACTCGGTGACCTTCTGCCCGCGGGCAGAGGTACCGAGGTCTCCGGTGGGGAGCGCCGTCATCCAGTCGGCGAACCGTTCCCACAGCGGCCGGTCCAGACCCAGCAGGTGCCGGCGGGCGACAAGGCCGGCCGCGCTCTCCCCGCGCTCGGCGGTGGCGCTCGCCGCGTCTCCCGGCAGCAGTTCGACTGCCGCGAAGACCAGGGCCAGCAGCACGAGGAGCATCAGCACGCGCCGCCCGGACGTCCCCGCGATGCGCAGCACCATACGTGCGGTCCGGCAGGGGGCGGTGGCCGCCTCAACGCCGGGGGCGGCCAACGGGCCGGTCCTGGCCGTCCGGCTCAACTCAGCCACACGCCTTCGAGCTGGACACGTCCGTAGCCCGGAAGCCTGGGCAGGTTCTGCACCTTCGAGGCGGCCAGGTCGATTCCGTCGGCCATGCCCCACAGCAGGTAGCCGGAGCGGTCGTGCTCGATCTGCTGGAGATCCTTCAGCGCTGCCACACGCTTCTTCGGGTCGCTGCTGCTGATCGCCTTGCGATAGGCGGCGTCGAAACCGGGGTCGTTCCAGCCGGCCTCGTTCTGGCCCGCCTCGCTGACCATGGTCTTGGATGCGTAGAAGATGACCGAGTCGTTGGTGCCCCAGTAGCTGGTGTAGAAGTCCCCGCTCTTCCAGGTCCTGTCCCAGAACGCGCCGGACTCCTGCTTGACGACCTTGATCTTGATTCCGGCCTCGCGGGCCTGGTTGGCGAACAGGGTCGCCGAGTCGGCGAGCCCGGAGATGTCTTCGGTAGTGATCAGCTCGTAGGTCTTCGCGAGGTCGAAGTCCGCTTCCTTCAGCAGCTGCTGGGCCTTGGTCAGGTCCCTCTTGCGCTGCGGAATGCCCTTGGCGTAGTCGGGGTCTCCGGTGCCCAGGATGTCATTGGCGACGGTGCCGTAGCCGGACAGAACCTGCTTGACCATCGCTTCGCGGTCCACGACCAGGCGCATGGCCTCACGGACCCGCTCGTCCGCGAAGGGGCTGCCCTCGGCGGTCCGCATGACGATGGGCATCGCCATGTCGTTGGGGCGGCGCAGCACCTGGATGTCCTTGCGGGACTCGGCAGTGCGCGCGGCCACCGCACCGGCGTTGGATGCGAGGTCGATCTGCCCCGCCAGCAGGGCGTTCGCCATCGCCTGCGGGGTTTCGAACATGGTGATCTCGATCGCATCGAGGTGAACGGCGGGGCCGTACCACTTGTCGTTGCGCACGAGGCGTGCGTTGCCGCCGCGGAACCAGTCCAGCTTGAACGGCCCGGTGCCGGGCGTCTTGGCGATCTCCGAGTCCTTGGTGTCCTTCTTCATCACGAAGGTGGCGAAGCGCGTCAGGAGCGGGAACTCGGCATTGGCGTAGTCGGAGACGAGGACGACGGTGTCCGAACCCTCGGCGCTGATGTTCTTCGCCTGGATGCCGGGCAGACGGGCCGCTCCCGACGGGGTGTTGCGCAGCCGCTTCAACGACCACACGACGTCCTCGGCGGTCACCGGGGTGCCGTCGTGGAAGACGGCACTCTTGGCTATCCGGAACTTCCAGGTCTTCAGGTCCGCGGACGGCTCCCACGAAGCGGCAAGGCGCGGGGCGGTGTTGTTCTCGGCTCCAGGAACGGTGAGAGTGTCGAAGACCAGGGCGAGAACGAGGTAGTCGCTCTCGTTGGCCTGCGTGCCGTGCGGATCACGGGTGATCGCGCCGGCGTGCCCCAGCGCCCCCAGCCTCAGCGTGCCCCCGGCCCGAGGCTTCCCCGTCGCCGCACCGGAGGCTGCGGTTTCGGAGTCCTCGCTGCCGCCGCAGGCCGCAAGAAGTCCGGCCGCTCCTATGCCGGTGCCTGCCCACAGCAGCTGTCGTCTGGTGACGCCCACGTCTGGTTCCTCGTCTCGGGTTCGCGCTCGGCCGTTCTTAGGGTTACCTAACCTGATCCAGCCCGGCCACGCAAGCAGCCCCGGACCACTTCAGCACCCCCTCACGCAACACAGATCGGCCTCAACTCACCTGCTCAGCAAGGGTTCTGACGCCCCATCAGTAATGCGCGGAGTCACCGAAAGTGGGACTACGTTGATGTAGTCAATCACATCGATTAGGGTTGCCTTACCTGGGTGGCGTTGTTACGTTCCTGGTGTCCGGCAGCGCCCCGAGCCGCGCAGCCCCCGACTGTTTCGCATCCCCCTCTTCTCCCTCTCCCGCTTTCGAGCCGGTGCGGCGATGCCGCATGCCCGCGCTTCGATTTCGCCCTGCCCCGGAAGGTGCCACCGTGCTCACCTGCCCTGCCCCGGTACGCCCTCTCGACGTCACCGCCGCAGCCGAACTCACCGCCACCGCGGCCGGGCTGCTCGCCGGCCACGGCTCCGCCACCTCGCCCGAACTCCTCGCCGCCCTCCCCAAGGCGTGCGCCGGACTCACCGATGCGGTCCACCACGCCCTCCGGCCCGTGGACACCGCAGACGGGCTGTTCGTCCTGCGCGGCCTGAACCCCGACGACACGGACCTCGGCTCCACCCCGAGCCACTGGTCAACGGTTGGCGACGCCGGCGCTCTGTGGGACGTGGTCCTGCTGCTCGTCTCCACGCTGATGGGCACCCCGATCGCCTGGGACGGCCAGCAGGACGGCCGGTTCGTCCACAACATCGTGCCCTCGCCGGGACACGAGAGCGAGCAGACCGGCGCCTCCAGCAACGTGCTGCTCGCCCCGCACACCGAGGACGCCTTCCACCCCGGCCGGGCCCATTTGCTGCTGCTGTGCTGCATGCGCAACCACGACGACATCGCCACCACCGCGGCCAGCATCCGCCGCACCGCGCTGTCCGACGACGATGTGCGGCAGCTGAGGCGGCCCGTGGCGCCGATCCTGCCCGACGACGCCTACGAGCAGGCCCAGCGGTTCGCCGGCCGGCCCGCACCGGTACCGGCTCTCTTCGACACCGACGAGGGCCTGACCATGCGCTTCGACCCCGCCTACACCCCCCTCGACGAGGCCGACGACGCATGGCGTGCGGCGTATGCGCGGCTGGGCGAGGAACTGGCCCGCGTCTCGGTCGCGGTAAGCCTGGAGCCCGGTGACGTACTGGTCGTCGACAACGACATCGTCGTCCACGGCCGCGTCCCGTTCCGGGCGCGCTACGACGGCACCGACCGCTGGCTCAAGCGCGCCTCCGTCCACGTCGAGGGCCGTCCCACCCGCCCTGCTGCCGAGGCCGACGAGCACGGGTACGGACAGGCCGCCCTCACCGCCTGGGCTGCCTGAACACCCTGCTCCACCCGCCGCCCCCGCCGCTCCACACTTCGAAAGGACTCGCTCATGGACCGGGACGACACCACCCTGCGCGTGCTGTCCACCAGCGACCTCGCCGGCCTGGACATCCCCCTCACCGACGTCGTCGACACCGTCCGGCAGGCCTACCGCACCCTGGCGGCAGGCGAATCGGACAACCCCCGCAAACTCACGGTCAAGCCCGCCGACGGCCACTCCGTCTCCTACGCCATGCTCGGCCGCGACGGCGTCCGCAACGTCGTCGCCATCAAGACCTCGTACAAACACGGCCTGCACGAGAGCCGCGAAAAGCAGCACTACTACACCACTCTGACCATCTACGACGACGTCACCGGCCGGCCCGTCGCGATGATGGACTGCTCCCGCATCGGGTCCCTGCGCACGCCCGCCGTCTCCGCGCTCCTGGCTCGCGAATGCGCCGCCCCGGACGCCTCGACCGCCCTTGTGGTCGGCACCGGTACCCAAGGCCGCCTCGCGCTGCCGTTCCTGCTGACCACACTGCCGAACCTGGACCGCCTGCTGCTCTCGGGCACCCACCCCGACGGCATCACCGCCGTCCGCGCCGAACTCACCCGGCACTTCCCGGACCGTGACGTGGACGTGGTCAGCGATCTGAGGGCCGCCGCCCGTGACGCGGACATCGTCGTGGCGACCGCCGGCGCCCACACTCCCGCCGCCATCGAGGCCGACTGGCTGCGGGCCGGCGCGACGGCGATCCTCGTCGGCCACGGCCTGGCCCCCTCCACCTTGCACGGCGCCGACCGGGTCATCGCCACCAGCGAGGCCCAAATGCGTGTCACCGGAACCGACATGGCCGACGCAGAGGGAAACCTGCCCGCCGTGGACGTGGAGCTGCCCGTCATCATCTCCGGCATCTCCAAGGCCCGTACCGCGGCCGAGCAGCGCATCTTCGCCTACAACAGCGGGCTGGTCGTCACCGACATCGCCCTCGGGCACCGCTTCGCACAGCTCGCCGCCGAGCAGAAGCTCGGGACCGAGGTGGCCTTGTGGCAGTGAACATCGAGAGCTGGCCCCGCCTTCCGGTCCTCCGGGACACCGCCACCGAGGCGGTGATGGCATCCGGGCTGCTGCCCGAACTCGCCTACGCGTTCGGCGGACCCTTCCACTTCCTGCTGCCGGACGCCTTCGCCGCCAACCTCGGCGCCATGCGGGCGACCCTCTCCGCAGCCGGCGTGGACGGCTTCGTCCACTTCGCCAAGAAGGCCAACAAGGCAGCCGTCTTCGTCGAGCAGGCCGCCGCACAGGAGGCCGGAGTGGACGTCGCGTCCGCAGCCGAGCTGCGCGAAGCGCTCGGCCACGGAGTACGCGGCGAGCACTCGGTGGTCACCGGCCCTGCCAAGGACCCGGCACTGCTGCGCCTGGCCGTGGCACATGGCGCCCTGATAGCCGTAGACGCTCTCGACGAACTCGACGCGGTGATCACCACGGCGCTGGCAGGGCGGATCCGTCCGGCCCGCATCCTGCTACGCGTCCTGCCCCCGGAACAGCCGCACAGCCGCTTCGGAATGACCGACGCCGAGCTCACCACCGCGCTGGGACGCTGCGTCGAGGCCGGTGAAGCGCTGCGGATGGAAGGCTTCAGCTTCCACCTGTCCGGCTACGCCCTCCAGCCACGCGCCGACCTCGCAGCCCGCCTCGTCGAACGCTGCCTCGAAGCCCGTGTGATGGGCCTGGAGGCCGGCCGGATCTCCATCGGCGGCGGCCTGCCCATCAGTTACACCGACGCAGACAGCTGGCACACCTTCCTCGCGGAGCAGAAGCCGGCCCACTACCACGCCGGCAAATCCTTCACCGGCGACGACTTCTACCCGTACCACTCACCGACATCCGGAGCCCACGCCCTGGCCGCCCTGTTGGAAGCGCTGCCGGAGAACGGCTGCCGCACACTCGGCCGGGTCCTCACCGACGCCGCAGTTCAGCTTCTGGTCGAGCCGGGCCGTGCCCTGCTCGACCGGGCCGGCGCCACCGTGTTCACGGTACAGGGGGTCAAGGACCGCGACGGCTACCAGCTCCTGACCGTCGACGGCACGAGCCTCAGCCTGTCCGAGCAGTGGTTCAACAGCGAGTACGCCCCCGACCCGCTGCTGATACCCCGCCGGCCCGACGCACCGCCGGGCGTGTTCCCAGCGAGCATCGGCGCCGCCACCTGTCTGGAATCGGACATGCTGACCTGGCGCAAGATCGCCTTCGACCGGCGGCCTCGCGCCGGGGACCTCCTGCTGTACCCCAACACGGCGGGCTACCAGATGGACTCCAACGAGTCCCCCTTCCACGACCTGCCCCTTCCGCCCAAGGTCGTCATCGACCGGGCCCACCGCTCCCGGCCGCGCTGGCGGCTCGACCGCCACTTCACCTGACCAGCGCGCGCCCCGCCCCGCCCTTCGCCGTCCACCTTCACAGGAGTCTTCTGATGCCCGGAGCCCTTCAGCGGCCCGCCGTGGTCTCCCGCATATCCGACCTGATCGGCTACACCCCTCTGCTGGAACTGGCCACCACCGAGACCGGCAGCCGCCTGCTGCTGAAGCTGGAGATGTTCAACCCCACAGGCACCGCCAAGATCCGCATGGCCCGCGCGATGATCGACGCCGCCGAATCCGCCGGAGAACTTCGCTCCGGAGGCCGGATCATCGAATCCACCTCCGGCAACACCGGACTCGGCCTGTCCGTGATCGCCGCGGAGCGCGGCTACACGTTCACCGCCGTCGTCGACAACCACGCCGCCGCCGACAAACTGCGTGCCATGAAGGCGCTGGGCACCGAACTCGTCCGCGTCGACGCCGACAGCGACGGCGACGAGCTCCACACCGCGGCCCGCGAGGAACTCGCCGAGGACATGGCCCGCGGCCAGGACAACACGATCTTCACCGAGCAGCACAACAACCCCGCCAACGGCGTCGGATACTTCCCCGTCGCGCACGAGCTGGCCGAGGCCCTGGACGGAGATATCGACATCCTCGTCGGCGCCGTCGGCACCGGCGGCGGGCTGTGCGGAACCGGCCGCGAACTGGCCAAGCTCGTTGACGGCTTCACCACCATCGGTGTCGAGCCCAAGGGATCGATCGCGTTCGGCGGTCCCGCCCACGACTATTACCAGTCCGGCACCGGCACCCCCGAAGGCGCCGCGCTCGGGGCCCTGGTCGACTTCGACCTCATCGACGAGGGCGTCAAGGTCGGTGACGTCGAAGCATTTGCCACATGCCGCGCGGTGGCCCGCACCGGGCTGCTGATCGGCGGCTCCGCAGGGGGTGTGGTCTACGCGGCCCTGACCCGCCTGCCCTCGCTTCCGCCGGGCACCACTATGGTCGCCCTGATCAACGACGGAGGGGAGAAGTACCTGGACACCGTCTTCAACGACGTCTGGATGGCCGAGCGCGACCTCCTCAGCCCCGCGGCCGAACGCGAAGTGGACGAACACCTCACCAAGCTCCGCAGGAACCGCCAACCATGCTGACCACCCTCCTCCGCGACAGCCGGGCGCTCGGCGCCCTCGCCGTTCCGCTCATCCTCACCCAGCTCGCGCAGGTTGCCCTGACAACCACCGACACGGTGATGATGGGCCTCCTGGGCACCACCGAGCTCGCAGCCGGCGGCCTGGCCATCGTCATCTTCAACCAGATCCGCACCATGGGCGTCGGCCTGGTCACCTCCGTCGGCAACCAGATCGCCGCCGCGGCGGCCCGAGCCGAACAAACCCCCGCCGGCGAGAGCGGTGAAGAATCGGCAAGGGCGGCAAGAGCGACAAAGGAGGCACACCGCGAGGTACGCGACATCGTCCGCGCCGGCCTGGCCGTCGCCACCCTCACCGGCATCGTCGGCGCCTTCCTCATGGTCCTCATCGGCCAGGCCCTCGGCCTGCTCGGCCAGGACGCCGCCGTCGTCAACCTCACACGGACCATGCTCTACGCCCTCGCGCCCGGGCTGCTCCCCTGCCTGTGGTTCCAGGCCATCCGCCAGTTCACCGTCGGAATGCGCCGCCCCCAGGCCCTCCTGCGCATCACCCTCGCCTCCATCGCGGTCAACGCCGCCCTGAACTGGGCACTCATCCACGGCACCTTCGGCCTGCCCCACACCGGCCTGACCGGTGTCGGCATCGCCACCTCCACCGTCTACACGCTGTCCTGCGCGGCCCTCTACATCGCCGTGAAGAGGGACAGCACCCTGGCGCCGCTCCTCGCCCCCGACGTGACGCGCGCGGACGCCACCACCGTGAAACGCCTCCTCGGCCTCGGCATCCCCATCGCCGCCACCTACGGCTCCGAAGCAGGCTTCTTCTCCGTCACAGCACTGATAGCCGGCTCGTTCGGACCCGACGCACTCGCCGCTCACACCGCCGTCAACCAGCTCGTCTACATCGTCTTCCAGGTCGCCGTCGGCCTCTCCCACGCCGCGTCCATCAACGTCAGCCGCGAACTCGCCCTCGACAACCACGACGGCGCCCGCCGCATCAAGAACACCGCCCTGGCCTGTGCCGGCGCCGTCATGGCAGTTGTCGGCATCAGCTACCTCGCCCTGCCACGGCTCGTCCTGGCGCCCTTCCTGGAAACCGGGTCCGACCAGGCCCTCACCATCGCAACCCACCTGCTCGTCATCACCGCGTTCCTGCAGTTCTTCGACTGTGCCCAGAACATCGGCGTCGGCCTCCTGCGCGGCCTGGACGACACGAAGAGCGGCTTCCGCATCACTCTGATCGGCTACTGGGCCATCGGGCTGCCCACGTCATGGCTCCTCGCCTACGTGCTGAACCTCGACACGGTGGGACTCTGGCTCGGACTCCTCACCGGCCTCGCCGCCACTGCCCTGCTCCTCCTGCGCCGCTACAACAGCGCGCTCTCCGCGGCGGCACGACCCCAGCCCGCCGGTGCTGCCTGAGGGCTGTGCGTAATCCCCTGCGGGCGCACGGCGCCGGCTACGGCGTCTCGCCGTGTTCTGCCGAAACACCCGAATACTCCACTGTGCGGACGTCCCTCCGCCTTGCGATGCACCGCATCCGACGCCTCGCGCTGATCCACCAGGGATTACAGGACAGCCCTTTCCCGGCACCCCAACCCGGACCAGCGGGCGAACCGCCGGCTCCGACGAATCGATCCCGCCCGCTTCCAGCCTCTGGGGCGGGCGGAATCAGCCACCGCGCACGGCAACAGCCGCGTACTCCACGTACTCGTGCAACCCGTAGGCCAGGGCGACGGCCGCGAACGCGGCGACAGCCACCACACCCCCCAGGGCAGCAACACCCGCCCGGCGAGGACCGCGTCGCGGCAACTCGGGCTCAGGAAGGAGCAGGGCCTCGACCCGCCGAGGCACCGGCCCGCTGGTCGCCGACAACAGCGGGTATCCGCCCTTACCCGGTCGGCCCCGGGCCGCCCCGGCCAGGGCCGCCCTCGCGATGGCCGCGGCTGCCACCCGCCGGTTGCCCACCACCGCGGCCGCCGCCTCATCCGCCCAGCGCTCCAGGTGGAAGGCCAGTGCTTCGCGCGGGCCCCGCAGGGCAGGGTGGATCACGGAGGCAAGGTCGACCGCCGCCGACAGCAGGTGATGACGCCCGGCCAGGTGAGCCCGCTCATGAGCCAGCAGCACCTCGCGCTCACTCGCCTTCAGGTCCCGCACCACCCCGGAAGTCAGCACGACCCGCCCCCGCCGTCCCCGGTATCCCGGCAGCGCGAAGGCATCAACATCGGTTCCCGGGACCACGAGCAGATCGCCGTCACCCGTCCCCTCCTCGGCCGACCGCCAGGCCCGACTGAGCAACGAACGGTGCTGGAACCACCGCCGCAGCAGCAAAATCAGCTGCCCGAGCATCACGGCCCCCGCGGCACAGGCCAACGGAACAGCTGCCGGCCATTCCTCCAGCACGCGGGGCAGGGGTACCTGCTCCAGCGAGGCAAGAAACGGGACGTGGAAGAGCCCGATCAGCGCCGCGATCGTCCCGCCCGCCAGCAGGAGCGACGCACCGGTCAACGCCCAACACGCCTCGCGCGGCGGCAGCACTCCGGCCAGGCGAACGGCGATCACCGCCCCACCCCACGGCAGGGCGAGGGCCAGAACCACCAGGACCAGGACGTACGTCACTCGGACTCGCCCTCATCTTCAGCAGCGTCAGCCTCAGCCTCAAGGAGCAGACGTCGCAGCATCTCCTCGTCACCCTCCGACAAGGACGAGACGAAGCGTTTCAGCACCAGCTCACGATGGGGATCGCTCTCCAGTTCGCGACGCATACGACCGGCGACAAGCCCCGCCTCATCCACCACCGGCTCGTAGGCGAAACCGCGCACTACGGGAGTCCGGCGCAGCGTGCCCTTCTCGTACAGGCGGGCCAGAATGGTGGCTACCGTCGTCCTGGCCAACCCCTGACCGAGTTCGGCGTTGATCTGCTGCGCGGTCAGTGGCCGCCCGGCCTGCCACAGCACCGCCAGCACGTCCGCGACGAGCTCACCGTGCGGACGTCTCTCGCCCCGACGCTTGTCCAACACTTATCTCCCGTTCTCCCGCACCCCAAGCGCGTGGGGCGAGCCCGGTGCGGCTAGCTCCCGACCGACGACTACAGCTAGGCAGACGAATGCCGCAGATCATTTCTTAGGCACGGCTAATCTATCGCCTCCGCCGGAGCACCTGCGGTTCTCCTGGAGGGGCCGACCTGACGACCGTCGTCCCTGAGTTCCACCCCGGACCTCACGACGTCGGACGTCAGGGCACCGGGAACCAGGCCGCCAGGCGCTTCGCAATGACCGGTACAGCGACGTTGTCCTGCGCGACTTCCTCGACGAACGGGCCGGCAATCGAGACCGGCGGCGGGGCAGTACTGGCGCTGAGGCCGTTGACCCGCAGGAAGACACGCATGGCAAGCCAGGCGGTGCGTTTGTTGCCGTCAATCAGCGCGTGATTGCGGGCAACGGAGTGCAGCAGTGCCGCCGACTTCTCGTGCAGCGCGGGATATAGCTCGGCTCCGAACACGTTGGTGCGGGGCCGTTCGATAGCTGACACCAAAAGTCCCATGTCACGCACGCTGTGCTCGGTATCGTTGACCTTGCGAGCGATGGCCAGAATCTCGTCGATCTGGATGTGGCGCACTTCGGTCACTTCAGGTAGTCCAGGATCTCCGCATCGCTGTCCATGAGCTCGGCGAGGACATCCTCGACCTGCAGCTCGGCCCGGTTCTGGGCCTCACGGATGGCCTCAATGGCAAGTTCCTGCTTGCTGCGGCGCTCCCGACGAGCACGCTCAGTGAGCTTCGCGTCAAGATCGTCGGGGAGTCGGAGTGTCATCGCCATACAGCGATGATACCTGACCGGTATCTAGGCGACCAGGCGATACCAACCGCACCACCTACGTCGAGCAATACTTCCGCGGTCGCGCCTTCGATCCGACCTGGATCGCGGGCACCCAAGCGCGCCACATTGGACCTGTGCAGAGTTACTGGCCGCCATTGCATGACCATTTCTGGATAGCTCCAAGTTGTGACGAAGTGCTGGCCGAGTCGCCTCTCCGGGAGAAGCGGATCCCATCGAGGACAGGGAGTCATCGATGGGTGCGGTGACATTCATCCAGTCGTCGATGCCGGGCGTATGGATCTCGCTCGGTTGTGCATGCGGGAGGGCGGGGCGGTGGTGTCGATGGCACCGCGGTGGGTGCCCTTCTTCGGCGGGTGCAGCACGATCTTTCTTCATGACCGCCGCCCGTGATCCAGCCGTCCTGTATCCCGACATCGCAACTGAGGGCAGCCTCGCTGCGGCACTTCAGGCCGCAGCGGACAGGGACGGCCTCGCTGTTTCGTTCGAGGCTTCCGAGTCCAGTCCGCTGCTCCGCGCCTCGGTCACGAGCGTGGTTTCGCACCGGACGGTCCTGACTATCAGCGCTTGGGAGGTCAAACGTCGTTGGTCGATCTGCGGCCGCGAGCCGTTCCAGGACGTGTCGCTCGTGGAAGGAATCACGCAGGACCTCGCCCAGGTTGCTCGGGCATCACAGGCATGGCAGAACGGGGTAGAGCTGGCCGGTAGGGCACGGCCAGGACGAGCGTGACCCCCATCAACTCCCCCACTGACCGCAGGGTGATGGCAGCTCGGATCGGACCGGAGTCCCCAACACGGGTGTCGATCCGGACTCGAGGTCTATTGCCGCGGTTGCGACTCTGGGTGCTGGCCGACTGAGTACATGACGAAGCCCCCGGCCATCGGCGAATTCCCGGGGGCTCGTCGTCCGGTGGGGTCAGCTCACCGGCACGAGGCAAGTCACGTGAGCTCGGACCATGTGAGAACCAGGACCATCATTGGTCACAGAGAACTCGACGGTCCTGTCATCCACGTTCTTGGCTGTCCAGGCGACCTTGTCGTTACCTCCGGAGCCTTCGAGGTAGCGGCCCACGAGCTGAGATCCAGCCGGGCACTGTGCTGTCAGCACGAGACGTGCGTCAGGCACTGCGGCACCTTCCTGGCCGGAGACGTCGACAGCCTTGAACTGCGCTGCGTCGCCCTTGTCTCCCTTAGGTCCGGCCGGACCAGCAGCCCCGGTGTCGCCCTTAGCGCCTGTGTCTCCAGCGTCACCCTCGGGCCCTGCGGGGCCCTGAGGGCCGGTCATTCCTGTTTCTCCCCTGGGCCCGGTAGGGCCCGCATCACCCTTGGCCCCCTTGGGACCAGGGTCGCCGAGGTCCCCCTTGTCTCCCCTGTCTCCCTTGTCCCCCTTGACGCCGTTGGTGCTGGTGCCGTTCTTGCCCGGCTCTCCCTTTGGACCTGCGGGACCGGCAGGCCCCTGCGGACCCGTCTTACCGGGCTCACCCTTCGGGCCTCGCGGCCCTCCCTCTCCACGGTCTCCCTTGGGACCCTCATCGCCCTTATCTCCCTTGTCTCCCTTGTCCCCCTTGGGTCCGGGAGGACCGACCTTGCCGGCGTTGTCCGAGCAGACCGGGACCGGCCCGAGGTTCTGCGTGTACCGGGCACTGAGCCAGCCCTTGGGCGTCTTGTACCACGTGCTGTTGCCGCTCACGTTCTGGCCAGTGACCTTGCACACGAGCTGGACACGGGCGCCGCTGCGGTAGAAGCCGGTGACGACTGAGGTCGTGGCGGGCATCGAGCGGGCGTTCTGTCCGATGCGGGATACGACCTTGCCGGTCGAGCTTGCCGCGTGCGCTTCGGCGGTCATGACTGAGGTGGCCGTAAGCCCTGCGAGAAGGCCGATCGTCGCGCTTCTGGCGATGCGGGTTCTGATCATGGGCTGGATATTATGCGAATGACTTGATAATTCGTCACATAACACCCCATTCAGGAAGGAAGATAACTGACTGTCACCGCGTAGAGCGGTCACGACCAGAGCGCCAATGTCGCCGCCCTTTGATGCGTCCAACGCGTTCGCGTCAACGTCGGAAATCACCGCGCGGCGCAGGAGCCCGGCAGCCGCACTTCGGCCACATCAACATTCAGCTATACGGTTCCAGATAGGTCACCGGGACGCCCTGCTCATAGCGTTGGGCCCAGGATTCATTCAGACGACGGTCAGTGAACAAGCACACGAAGCCCCGGGGCGGCACGGGTGATCGTGATGGTGACCCGTCGTCCGCCAAGACCGTCATCAGTTCCTACAGCCCATCAACCACCGCTCCACACCGTCAGGTTGGAAATGGCTCACTGGATCGGCTCTTGTACCGGGCCGCCTCGGGGCCCCGAGCGACGATGTGCTGACACAACTGGTTATCAGGGCCACTTCGATGACGCACTCAAGCACTGCGGAGAGCTGCCGTCCGAGAAATCCACGCCAGGACCGGATCAGACAATGTTTGCCCTGCTGTGATTTCGACGGCGTACCGCAACTGACCAGCGGGTGCCCAACTTAGGCCAGCCCCACGTCCACATTCTCCCTGCGCTCGGACAGCCCTGGTGGACCTGCGTGGCACGCTCAACTGTGAGCAGGTAGTTGCAGGGCAAAGCGGCGGACGGCATCGGTGAAGGCATCCGGATCGTCGAAGTTCGCGAGATGTCTCGCCCGCGCGATCAGTTCGATGCGGGCGTCCGGATGCGCACGGACGAAGTCCATCTCGCCGGACCGGAAGACGGTGTCTTTCTCACCATTCAGGATGAGCACCGGAGCCGCCACATGACGCATCGCATTCGCGTCGAAGCGGCCCAGCACCTCGCCCCAGGCGGCCGGCAGAGTGTGGAAGGCGTAGCCGGAGCGGATGGTGGCGTCCACCACCTCGGGAGGGTAGAGCCGGCGCAGCAGCCTGTCATTCCAGCGGGTCAACCGGTCCGCCGGCATACGGGAGACAAGCCCGGCGACCCACCGGTACGGCGTTGCCCACGGACCACGAGTTGACGCGCTGGCCCCGGCGAGGACCAACCCCCGCAGCTGCTCCGGGCAACGCCGCGCGAACTCCAGCGAGGCGTATCCACCGAGCGAGTGCCCGACGACCAGAGCCGGCCCGCGGTCGAGCGAGTCCACCGCAGAAGCGATGACCTCCGTCGCCGCGTCCAGACTCCACGGTTGAGCAGAGCGGGCCCCGTGCCCCGGTAGGTCAACGGCGGCTACCCGGAAGTCCTTTTGGAGCACGGCGAGCTGTGGGCTCCATTGTCCCGCGCTGAACCGCGTCCCGTGTACGAAGATGATGGGCGGTGCATCCACAGCCGTCATGAGTCCCCCAGATCCGCGCTCTCCTCGTGCCGACTCTACTGGCGGGCAGCCCCCGGCGCCGAGACGCGGAAATTCCGGCCTACAAAGACGTTCGGCCTGGTCAGCTGCGTCGAGGAAACGGGGCATGACACATCATCACGGGCTGAGCTCAATGCACACGCGGCAGGCGGCAGGCGGCAGGCGGCAGGCGGCAGGCGGCACAGGTGACCGGCCGGACAGGTCCTCGTCGTTTCAGAATGAACTCGGCTTACCGGCTGGGCAGGAATGGCAGGGTGACGGGAATTTCGTGGTGCAGAGCGGCCCCGCCCGGTCACCCGCGCAGAGTGGCGGAATCGCCTGACCAGCGGGGCAACGCGCCTGATAACCCATCAGGACGAGCGTCACAATGCCTCGTAGAGCGTCATCCCAGCGTCAAGGTATCGCCCGTAACGCGCCGTCCCGACCTTCGCTGTCGGTGGTTTGCGGCTTTGCTGATCAAGGGCTCGCCCGGTCCTCGATCACTCCTCGGCGGTCGACCCTTGCAGCGGACCGGAGGCCAGGACTCTGGTGGCGAAGTTCGCCAACTGTTCCCGCATTCTCTCCCGCGGAATGCCCCCTTCTCCGGCCAGGTGCTCGACGAGGTCGGCTCGTGTGGCGGCGAGTAGGGCGTGGGTGGTGAAGTCGCTGTCGGTCAGGCCGGGGATCTGCTCCAGTACGGCTCGGAGCAGGCTGTGCCACCGCTCGTAGTGCTCCGCCTGGTACGGGCTGCCGCTCCCGCCTTCCTCCAAAGCCAGCGCGAGGCGCCGGTTGTCGAGTTTGAAGCACAGGATGGCATCGAGCAGGGCGGGTACGCGATCCCGCGGTGGGGTCGCGGGCCCCAGGGGTGGCGGGCCGGTCTCGACGGCCTGCCTGATCGGTTCGAGTCGTGACTCGTACAGCGCGCGGAGCAGCCCGGCGCGATCGCCGAAGGCCCGGAAGAGCGTGCCCTTGCCGACGCCGGCCGCTGCCGCGACGTCGGCCATGGTGACGTCCTCGGGACTCTCGCGGCGAGCGAAGAGAGCGTCGGCGGCCGCGAGCACGGCCTCCCGGTTGCGGTTGGCGTCCTTGCGAGACGACTGGCGTTCGGGCATGTCGCTCCTTCCATTTGCAAAACGGACCCGCGGTCCATATCGTCAAAGCGGACCAAGGGTCCGGATTCTATGACTGGAGGATACCCATGTCCGCACCGACCTCGCCGGCGGATCTATACCGCCACAGCCTGCGACTGCTACTCGACAAGGACATTGCCGCGTGGGTCGCCCTGTGGGCCGAGGACGGCCTCATGGAGTTCCCCTTCGCCCCCGACGGCTGGCCCCGGCGTCTGGAGGGCAAGGAGGCCATCGCCGCCTACATGCGCCACTACCCCGACCACATCGACCTGCACGACTTCCCCGACCTGCGGATCCACGAGACCACCGATCCGCAGACCATCGTGGTCGAGATGCGCGGCGTCGGCCGCATGGTGGAGAGCGACGCTCCCTTCGACATGACCTACATCGCCGTTGTGACCGTTCGAGACGGGCACATCACCTCCTACCGCGACTACTGGAACCCCCTCGCCGTCCAGGAACCCGGCGCCGACTTCACCGGGAGCAGCCGATGACCACCACCGGCACCACTCTGGTCGTCGGCGCCACCGGCACGACCGGAAGCCGCACCGCCGCACAGCTGACGGCCGCGGGTCACCGCGTCAAAGCCGCCAGCCGCCGGGCCACCCCGGTCGCCGGCGCCGAGCCGGTCCCCTTCGACTGGTACGACCCCGCCACCCACGCGGCGGCGCTCGACGGCGTCGACCGCGTCTACCTCATACCGCCCCTGGGAGACTCCGACCCCGTGGCGACCATGCTGCCGTTCCTCCATCAGGCCCGCGCCGCCGGCGTGCACCGCGCGGTGCTGCTGAGCTCCTCGGCTATCCCCGAGGGCGGCCCGGCGGTGGGGACGGTGCATCAGGCCCTGCCCGATCTCTTCGGACAGTGGGCGGTACTGCGGCCCTCGTGGTTCATGCAGAACTTCACCGGCACGCACGCGCACGCTCGCAGCATCCGGGACGAGGGCATCATCTGGACCGCCACTGCGAGCGGTCGGGTCGGCTTCGTCGACGCCGAGGACATCGCGGCCGTCGCCGTGCGCGCTCTAACCGACGAGCAAGCCCCCAACACCGATCTCGTCCTCACCGGACCCGAGGCACTCAGCCACGACGACATCTCCGCGGACATCACCGAGGTCACCGGTCGGCCCGTGGTCCACCACCGTCTGTCCTACGAGCAGATGCGCGACCGCCTCACGACGCAGGTGCCGGTGGAGTTCGCCGCAATGCTGGCCGGCATGGACCGTGCCATTGCCGAAGGGACGGAGGACCGCATCACCGACACCGTCCAGCGCCTCACCGGTCGGCCCCCGCGCACCTTCCGCGCCTTCCTTGAGGCGGAGATGCGATCCAGCGGATGATGTTCCAGGGCGATCAGCACTTCCGTTTGAGACCCTGCGTAAATCTCGGGCCGGCCGTCTGAGGAGGCTCGGAGGTCGGTGAAGTCGTCGCAACCGCCTCCCGGGTCACCTCCGGCGACTACGACGGCTGGACCACGCCTACCAGCGCGGTGTCGCCTGCTTCCGTGATGCCAATGCGCACCTCACGGGTGTCGCTCCCGTGGAGACGTATTGCGCGGCTACTTCTACCGGGCGGCAGGCGCCCCCGAGGGCTTGTACCTACTGGCCCCGGACTTAAGAACCCGCCGGGCCGATCGTCGATGGCCGGCATGGAGGGTCGTCGGGGTGAAGGCCGGTCAACTCCGCGACGGAGTCGACGGGGAGCCCGCGCGCTCGAAGGTGAGCCACGGCTCTGGTAACAAGTGGCTGCGTTCAGCGTAAGCGGGTCCGGGCTGGTTGGAGGGGGCGTCTCGTCGCCGAGCCCCTGCGGGGTGGCTCTGTGGGGCCACCCCGGTAGTAGTTCCAGGTCATGCGGGCGGTGGAGGACTGCGGATGTCGGAACTCCCCAGGCGCTGGCTGCTGCGGTCAGGCGTTCGGGAGTGGCTGTGCGCTCGCCACCCAGCGCGAGGAGATCGTCCATCTTCGGGTTTCCGCCGCCGGAACGAGGTGGGTGAGCCGCCTCCCCGCACCGCGAACCACCCTCATCGGGAGCTGCAGTTGATGGAGGCCCCCGTCAATCAGACAGCAGGCTCCGGCAATCGTGAGTTTGGACAGTTCGTGAGCACCCTGATGCTCCAGGACACCTGGGCAAACCCGAGTGGGTCGGCCTCCTCACACCCGCCGACCGGGGCGGCCTGAACCCGTTGTTCTGGCCCCACGTTCGCCCGTAGGGAGTCTCGACATGGACCCCCGTCTGAACTCACCGCGACGAGGCTTCCCGACCCCCGCGCCCCAACTGACGCCAAGCAGCCGGTAGTGGACCGTACGGACACGTGAGTTCGCCGTCCGAAGCCATCACCGCGCGGTGCGATGAGGTCGCTGCCGCTGTAAACAATGGCTACGGTTGCCGGGGCCGCCTCATCTAGGTTTGTCTGCACATCAACCGAGACAGCATCACGATGCTGGCGGATGGGGGAACGGGTGCGCGAGGACATGGCTGTCGGGGACCGCTACCACGTTCGGCGCGTGCTGGGCAGAGGCGGGCTCGGCGAAGTCTGGGAGGCTCTGGATCACAAACTCCACCGACGGGTTGCGATCAAGTTCGTCACCGGTGTCGCCCGGTATCCAGAAGCGGCTGGGCGATTCGCCCGCGAAGCCCGGACCCTCGCGTCGCTGAACCACGGCAGCATTGTCACCGTCCACGACGCTGGAACGGTCGACCACGAGGGCTACTCCCTGCCCTACGTTGTGATGGAGATGCTGAACGGCCTCACCTGGGAGACAGCGCAAGTGGACTCGGTTGTCGAAACCGGTTCCCGCCTGGCGGACGCGCTCGCACATGTCCATGAGGCGAAGATCGTGCACCGAGATGTCAAGCCCGCCAACATCATGATCTGTACAGACGGGCGCACCGTCCTGATGGACTTCGGCATCGCCCGCGACGACAACTCCCCCACCCGAACGGCCACGACCACCGGGAGGGCTTTCGGTACACCTGCCTATATGGCTCCCGAACAGCTCCAGGGAAGCGCTGCCACGCCTGCCTCGGACATCTACGCACTCGGACTCGTCCTGGTCGACAAACTCACAGGTCAGCGCACCCCCGCCGCGCACTTGACCGGGGCCGCCCGCGCCGCGCTCCCCAAACACCTGGAACTGCTACTTACCCGCATGACATCCCAACGCCCCCAGGACCGGCCACCCGCCGCCGAATGCGTACAAGCGCTGCGCGCCACCGAGCCCCAGCAGCCGCCTGCCACCCACAGGGTGCGCATCGACGTCGAGTCGCACCGTGCCTGGATGGGCGAGGAGGAACTCCAGCTCACCTCAAAGGAGTTCGACCTGCTGCGGGTGCTGGTGCGGAACGCGGGGCGGATCGTCACCCACGATCAGCTGATGCGCGAGGTCTGGGCCACCACGTGGTGGACGTCGACCAAGACGCTCGACGTGCATATCTCCCGGCTCCGCGAGAAGCTCGGCGACGATGCGGCGAACCCCCGCTACATCACCACGGTCGGCCACCGCGGCTTCCGCTTTGGGAAGTCCTGACCCACATCGGCGTCGTGGCACTGCTCGCCATCGTCGACGCCAGCCGACGGACGCACTTTTTGCCCGGACCGCGCCTCGGGCCGAGATCGCCACCGGCGGCAGCAGCGCGGCTTCCCCCGTTGTCTGTGCGACCTCACGACCACCGCAGGCAAGTGGCCTATGTCACGCATACGCCCTCGGAATGCAACACGCTCGACGACCTGCGTCGCAAACAGTGCGTCGGAGAGCGAACCGCTCAATCGCCACACGGAGTCATCCGCACACGGCCTCTGCGAACGCAAGGCGCACCTTTGCCCGGTTCGTCGCCCGCCGCCCAGGCGGCACGATCGCCGGCGCACTTGCGTACCGGCACCACAGCGTTCAAATCTTCGAAGGCTACGCAGGGACCATCGAGGCCGGCTTCCGGGCGGAGGTCGAAAGCGAACAGGCCCTCGCCAGAGGCCAGCACCTCATGGCCATGATCGACGCTCACGAGCAGACCGCGCGCTGAGCGGACCGACAGCAGAAGAAGCCGCCGAGAGACTGAGCATTTTCAGAGTGACCACCGGTCGGGTGACGGTGCGGTGTGGGATCGGGGTGCGCAACGGACCGTTCACTCCTCAGTTGCTCCGTAGAGGGCAGACAGAAGTCGAGCGGCGAGCACGCTGGTCATACAGTCCTTCCATCCGTAGGCGATGGACTGGGCTTCCGGCCTACCAAGATCTGGCGGACGCCCCGGTGTCACGACGCACCGACCCACTGACCATGAGGAGTGACAATCTGCATGCCGCACACAACGACGCCCGACGGGATCGGTATCGCCTACCAGGTCCAGGGGGAGGGGACGGCGCCGCTGGTTCTGCTGGCGGGCCAGGCGAACAACCACCACTGGTGGGACGCGGTGCGCGATGACTTCCACGCCGACCGCAGCACCATCACGTTCGACTACCGCGGCACGGGGCAGAGCGACAAGCCCGACACCCCCTACAGCACCGACCTCTTCGCACTGGACGTGATCGCGGTACTCGACGACCTCGGTGTCGACCGGGCCGATGTCTACGGCACTTCCATGGGCGGGCGCGTGGCCCAACAGCTCGCAGCCCGCCATCCGGACCGGGTGCGCGCCCTGGTGCTCGGGTGCACCTCGCCCGGAGGACCGCACGCCGTCGAACGCACCAACGAGGTGCGTCGGTCGCTGGTGCAGACGCAACCGGGTGCGGCACGGCGGGCCCTGCTGGAGCTGATGTACACCCCGGCCTGGCTGGCGGCGAACCCCGGCCCGCACCAGACGCTCGGCGACCCGGGTATGCCCGCCCACGCCCAGCGCCGCCACCTTGCGGCCAGCAACCAGCACGACGCGTGGCAGCTCCTGCCGGACATCGGCGCACCTACGCTGGTCGTGCACGGCACCGACGACCTGCTCAACCCGCCGGCCAACGCCCCTCTGCTCGCGGACCGTATCCCCGGCGCCCACCTGCAGATGATCCCAGGAGCACGGCACGCCTATTTCGAGGAGTTCCGCGCCGTCGCGAGCCAGCTCGTCCTGGACTTCCTCACCACCCTGCCGCGACGGTGAGGACGGGCCGACACTCGCACGGCACCGCTGACGGGAGCAAGCGACCGGGCCAACTCGAGTTCCTGCCAACCTCTTCCAACCGGTTCCGCAGCTCACTCCGTTCACGCTGCCAACGGCACTCACCGCAGACTTCGTCCGAATGAAGGTCCCCTCCCGCATCGCCTGAATTTCCATGGCAACAACGGGCACTGTGGGCTGGGTCACGCAGTCGCTACACCACGGGAGAACCGCGTGCACCGGGACCTGATCGAGCGGCAGCGAGCCGTACTCGCCTGGGTGAGGCAAGGGTGCCTCAGAGGGGTTTGGCCGGACAGCACATACAAGGTCAGCGCTCAGTGCGTTGTGGCAAACCGGATCTCGTTCGAGGTTTCCGGCGGCGGGTGATCGTCTGGACGGAGGTTCGGGTGCGGTCTCGAACTTGAAAGAACGGGCTCCCTTCCAGCAACCCCAACATCGACGTCATCGCGCACCCCTCGACGATCAGGCGGAATGAAGACGCGGGATCTCTCTCTCCTCCGAGCGAAACCAATGCCTGACCAGCGGAATTCAGCGATCATGTTCGGTTGAGCTGAAGACAAGCCAGCGGCGGTGCGCCGATCTGTGGGGCGTTGCCTGATGTCATCGCACCAGCTCTCCTCATAGTTCGGCGTCGCCCCACTCCTTGACGACCACCTCGTCACCGACTGACAGCTTCCCCGGCGTGATCACGGAGAACTTCGCGCCGAACACTACGCCCCCGCTCGCCGCTCGCCGGTAGCCGGCGAGCGTGCGCAAGGGCTCCGGCCCCTGCCGCGCCCCAGCCCCCTGCGCAACCAGGGTGACGGCACAGCGCACCGCGAGCTTGGCATAGCCCAACTCGGCACCGCCGATGGTGATGCGGCGTGCACGGTCCTCGGCGTGCGGCAGTGCCGTCCAGTCGCCCTCCCCCTCGCTCTCGTGACTGTCGTGGCTGTCGACGACGATGTTCGGGCGGAAGCGGTTCATCGGCAGGGGTGGGGCACCTCGCTCGGCCATCCGCCGGTTGAGGAGGGCGAGGGAGGCGCGGGACAGCAGGTGCACGGCACTGCTGTCGGCATAGCCGGACGGGCCAGGGATCAGGCCATCGGCGATCCGGTCATGTTCCGGCGGCACACGGACCAGACGACTGGGGGTACCGAGGACCTCCGAGAGCCAGGCGGCGACGTCGTCACCCTGGTCGATCCCCTGGAAGGCGGTTCCGAACAGATCGACGTCACGGCGTGGCGCGGACGTCGTCACATCGAGACGGACTGTGCCGTGACCTTCCATGCTGTCGTCAGACTCGAGTGTGAGCCGGGTGCCGTCGGCGCTGACGGCGGGCCGGATCAGCGCGAGGCGAGGGTGCCTGCGCTGCGTGCGGAAGATTCCGTCCTCGCTGATGACCATGAAGCTGCGGTCGTGCGCGAGGCCCGCCGGCGTCAGGAGCGCATCGCTCATGGACGTGCCGGCGCACCCCTTGACGGGATAGAAGATCAGATTCACAACGTTGGCCATGTGCCGCCCCCTTGAGCCCCAGGACTACCGGCGGGTTCCATCCCCCGAATCAGGATCGGATCCCGAATTCGACCACCATCACAGAGAAGTCCTGTGTCGTCGGTGGTAGGACCAGGCCACCGCTGCCAGGAGCGGGCCCCACAGCAGGAGTGGCGCGTAGGCGGCGACGAAGAGGGCTTCGCCGGCCGAGATGCCAGGATCCGGACTGGGGGAGGTCAGCAGTCCTCCGAAGAAGAGGACCCACCACAGGAAGGTGACCGCGAAAGCTCCCAGCGAAGCTGCGAGGACCGCGATCCTGTGGTCGACTGGACCGCCTCCGAGAAACGGAATCCAGCGGGGCATCACTTCCCCCCAAGGCCGTACCAGGCCCAGCGTGAGGTAGGAGGCGACTTCCGCGACCGCACCGATCAGCAGTACGTAAGCCAGGCCGATCAGAGGGGAGTTGTGCGGGAAGGCGGCGAGAAACTCTTCTTGCTCCATCACCCCGACCGGCACCCCGAGCACGAGCGCGACGCGCCACACCCCGGAGGGGACGGTTGACCAGGCCGCGACACGCGCGGCCCGCACGGCCCAGCGCGGAGGCGGCGGGACCGGCAGCACGCGGGATTCGGGCGGGGCGGGATCCGGCGGCGTCATGATGCGAGTCTCTCCCACCGCCGGGCCCGGCACGTCACCCTGCATAATGATCCGCCTCCACCGCACGGGGGAGCACGGCCAGCAGCTCTGGGGTGACTGGTGGCTGCGGGGCCTGACGTTGGAACAAAGGCGTTGAATGTGTCGGTGGGTGAGTGCGTTGTGGCAAAACGGATCTCGTTCGAGGTTTCCGGCGGCGGGTGATCGTCTGGACGGAGGTTCGGGTGCGGTCTCGGGCATGAAAGAACGGGCTCCTTGGTAGTGACGCGGTTACGACACCAGCACGACCAAGGAAGCCCGTTGCTGAATCAGTTGAGCAGTTTCACTGTGCCTGCGTCCACCGCGGCCTCCCCTGGGTGTGACTGCTACGTGCACAGGTTCGGTTCGATTGCTCCGGGACAGCGGGTGCGGTGCCATCCCAGTGACATGACGGATGCGGAGTGGGCCGAGGTCCGCTCCGTGATGCCGGTGCGGCCTGGCTTCTGAAGCGGGCGGACTCCCGGAGGCGTTCTGCCATCGCGAGATGCTCGACGCGGTGCGTTACCTCGTCGACAACGGTGTGAAGTGGACGGCTCTGCCGGTCGACTTCCCTTATTGGCGGGCGGTCTACGATTTCTTCCGCCGCTGGCGGGCCTGCGATTACGCGCGTGAACTCTACGAACGCCTGCGCCGCACGACGCGGGAACGCTCAGGGCGCAACGCCGAGCCCAGCGGGGGGATCATCGACAGCCAGTCGGTGGACGCCTCCGAAACCGTAGGTGAGGACAGTCGCGGATACGACGGCGGCAAGTTCTCCTGCCTCGCACTCGCCTCACGCCGTTCCATCAACCCCAGCACCGACGGCATCACAACCTCCTCGATCAACAACAGGCCGCCCGCTGTCTGCCCCTACCCCACAACGATCACGCCCCGCAGACGAAGAAGCCCCTGCTCATCGAACAGGGCCTCCCTTTGCCGCAACGCACTCAGGCTCTGCAAAGCCGAGGGCTGATCAAGGTCATCAGACGCCGTGGGCATTGGGACGCCCAACTCACCGACGAGGGGCAGCAGCATCTCGCTGACAGCGGCCGTGGCAAAGTCCAGGTACGCGTTCAGTCGAATCCATACTGATGGCCACGGGAAATCCCGGTGGGCGGCCGTCCGACCTATTGCGTTCGGCGACTCACGCGCGCTGAGCGAGCCACGAGATTTCTGGCGTCGGAGCTACCGGGCCGGTGGACCGGCGAGGCGGTCGCCGGACAGTAGCGTGCCTGCCTGCTTGACATGCCGTAGGACAGGTGAGACTTCCATGCTCTGCAGGCCAGGCAGTCCCCCGATGCGATCTGACGTGAACTCGAAGAGTTCGTCGAGGTCCCGGCAGTGGGCGACGGCATGGATGTTGTACGGGCCGGATATGGCCGCGGCGAAGGCGATCTCGGGTTCTCGTGCCAGCGAGCGTCCGACTTTCTTCACCTGTGACGGGTGTACTCGAAGCCACAGGTTGGCCCGTGCGTGATAGCCCAAGGCTGCCGGGGCGATCTCGATGTCGATGTGGACGACGCGATGCAGGAGCAGGACGCGGAGGCGGCGGGAGACGCGACCTGGTGTGGAGTCCGCCGCTGTGGCGAGCTCGACGAGACTGGCCCGGCCGTCCGCAGCGAGCATTTCGAGCATCGCCTCGTCTTCGGTGGTGAGGTGTACGGGGTCGTCCGTGACGGCCGGAGACTCTGTGAACGGAGGGCTGTCGCTTCCGAGCATGGCTTCCTCCTGCGGCGTCAGTGTGCCGTGGAGCGCGGCCCAGTAGTGGCCGCGGCCTCCCATGAACTGGCGGAGCATGGCGAAGGCGTTGATGTCGAGTACCGCCGCGGTGCGCGGCAGCCGCTGGCCGAGGAGTTCTTCCCGCTGCGCTTGGTCCCGTGACTGCGTCGCGCAGGTGACTTCGGAGCCGGCTGCGCCCAGGGCTACCCAGTTCACATCGTCTCGCTTGGCGAGTGCGCCCGCGATCGCCGCTGCGCTGCCGGGCCGGCAGCGCAGTCGTACCAGCCATCTGCTCTGCCCCAGCGCTCCTGGGTTGACGACGCCGACAACGCGGATGACGCCGTCGGTGTGCAGGCGCCGATACCGGCGCCTGACGGCGCCCTCGGTGAGGCCGAGCGCAGCTGCCATCGAGGCGAAGGAGGCTCTCGGGGCGACCTGCAGTGCGCGAATGATTCGCACATCGTCGGGCTGAATCGCGATGGATCCAGGCACTGATACATCCGCCATAGCGGGAATCCTACAAAACGATCTGTCTGGATCGCACATGCGGCGCCATGCCAAGCAGACTTGTTCCGTACCGATGAAGAGCCACAGCAGCGCGTACTTCGAGGCCGCCCCGAGGCGGTCTCGGTAAAGGACGCACGAAGTGAGCTCGCCATGTAAAGGAACGGAGATGGTGCTGTATGTCATCGACTGTCACAGGGCAGCACGTGCCGACCGCCCTCATCGTCGGGGCCTCGCGCGGCCTCGGCCACGCGATGGCGGCTGAATTCCTCGGCCGGGGCTGGAACGTCATCGGCACGGTACGCGACCCTTCCGCGCACACACCCCTGCACGATCTCGCCGCCCGGGCCGGCGGCCGCGTCACCGTCGAGCATCTCGACATCAACGAGCCCGCCCACCTTGCGCCCCTGCACGAGCATCTTACGAACCGCCGGCTTGACCTGCTCCTCGTCAACGCCGGCACCACGAAAAGCGAGCAGACGCCCATCGGCAAGGTGGCGACAGACGACTTCGTCGAGGTGATGATCACCAATGCTCTCAGCCCCATGCGCGTCATCGAGGCGCTCGAAGACCTGGTGTCCCCCACCGGCCTCATCGGGGCGATGTCGTCCGGACAGGGCAGCATCACGAACAACACGACCGCGGGCCGCGAGGTCTACCGGGGAAGCAAAGCTGCCTTGAACATGTTCATGCGTAGTTTCGCCGTCCGGCAGGCCGACACGCAGCGAGGCTTCGCCGTCCTGGCACCGGGCTGGATCCGCACCGCGCTCGGGGGGCCGGATGCTCCGTACACCGTGGAGGAGAGTGTCCCGCTGCTCGTGGACGTCCTGCTGTCCAAGCTGGGCACGCCTGGTCTGGCCTTCCTGGATCGCTCGGGTCAGACCGTGCCCTGGTAAACCCTGCCGGGCGCCCCCTGCGGACGGTCTGACGGCCAGCAGGCGCCATAGCGATTCCATGTCACTCGGAAGCACCCCCATCACCAGCGCGTGGCACGGCCGTGGCGCAGGAAACCGCAGAGGATGACGCCCGTGTCTCTCATCGCTATCGAAGAACACTGGATCACGCCGGCCGTGACGTCCGCCCTCCGAGCTGTGCCGCAGCCTGACGAGAGCCTCGTCTTCAACGGGCGGGGCGACAACCAGGAACGTCTGGAGGACCTCGGGGCCGGCCGCATCGCAGCCATGGACGCTCAGGGAATCGACGTGTCCGTCCTGGCTCTGACGCCGCCGGGAGTCCAGCCGCTGCCGCCCAGCACGGCACTGCCTCTGAGCCGCGCCGCCAACGACATGGCTACAGCGGCCGTCGCCCGACACCCGGACCGCTTCCGAGCGCTGTCCACTCTCCCCATGTCGTCACCGAAGGACGTCGCGGGCGAGCTGGAGCGAGCTGCGGGCATGGGGCATGTAGGCACCATGGTCTACGGCCGATCGGGCGACCGGTTTCTCGACGACCCCGCCTATGACGACTTCTTCTCCGCCGCATCAGAACTCGGCCAGCCCGTGTTCATCCATCCGCAGCTGCCCTCGACCGCAGCCCGAGATGCCTCATACCGCGGATTCGACCCCACGACGGAGCTCGCCCTCGCCACATTTGGGTGGGGATGGCACCTGGACACCGCGATCGCGGCGCTCCGGCTGGTGCTGCGAGGAACGTTCGACCGCCATCCCGACCTTCAAGTCGTGCTCGGCCACTGGGGCGAGATGCTGCTCTTCTGGCTCGACCGAGCTGACAGTCTTTCCCGCATCGCAGGTCTGGAGCGATCCGTATCAGACTACGTCCGGTCAAACTTCTATATCACTACCTCCGGCATGCTCAATCCGGCACTCCTGCAGCACGCCCTCTCCGTCACCTCCGTCGACCGGTTGATCTTCTCGACCGACTACCCGTTCCAACGGCCGACCAGGGAAGAAATCGATTCCTTCCTGAGTCACTTCTCGTCGGACGCGGAACGCGAGCAGTTCTCCTCGGCCAACGCGGCATCTTTGTACGGAATTGCCTTCTAAAGGCTGCCCCCTAATCCCCGGCGGGCGCGCGACGCCGGCTACGGCGCCGCGCGCTGATCCACCAGGGACTACGGGACAGCCTTTAGCCCATGCCGCACACATCCACGCCTATCGCGTCCAGCACCTCGGAAAACAGACGGACGCATGGCACGAAGCCAAGCACCTGACCGAATTCGTCACAGCGGTACGCGACCACGCCGCATCCCTGCCACCCGGACAGGAAAAGACCGAGATCGAGGAGTGGCTCGCGTTCGTAGACGCCCACCTTCAGCAACCCACCAAAGCCGCCTCGGCGCCGAAGCCACCCACGCTGCCGCACCCCAGCCGCGCAGATCTTGAGCCGTACCTCGCCACCGTGAAGTCATCCGCGAACCGAGCTCAACCTCGGCCCCAAAGCCAGCAGGACCAAAGACCCTCAGACCACACCTGCCGGATCGCCACCTGCGCACAGGAACGCCTGACGCTCCATCAGTTCATGCGTCAAACGTGCGTCACGTGCGTCAAGACATCGCCCGTAACGCACACAACGCACACTCGACGAAATGGCAGGTCAGACGCCCTTTGCGGCAGGCTCAAGGATCGCCACGCACTCCACATGGTGCGTCATCGGAAACAGATCGAAAGCCCGCAACGTCCGCACCTTGTACCCGCCCTCAGCGAAGTACGCCAGGTCCCGCGCCAGCGCCGCCGGGTCGCAGGCCACGTACGCGATCTTGCGTGCCCCGAGGGCCGACAGACGCTTGACGACCTGCTTGCCCGCTCCCGCGCGCGGCGGGTCCAGGACGATCAGGTCGCACTCGGTGATGCCCGTGCGGGGCAGGACCTGGTCGACCTTGCCGTGCTCGATGCGGACCCGCTCCAGGTCCTTGAGGTTGTGGCGGGCGTCCTCGACGGCGCGCTTGCCGGACTCGATGCCGAGCACCGCGCCCTTCTCGCCGATGCGCTGGCCGATGGCGCCGGCGAACAGGCCGACACCGCAGTAGAGGTCGAGCGCCATGTCGTTCTTGCGGGGCAGCAGGCCCTGCATGACAGCGCGGACAAGGGTGTCCGCCGCCTGCGGGTGGACCTGCCAGAAGCCGCCGGAGCCGACGCGGTAGGTGCGGTCGTCGGCGCGTTCGCGGACGAAGCCGCGGCCGTGGACGCGGTGTACCCCGCCGTCGCGCTCGTCGACGCGGAGGACCGAGACCGGCTTGTCCAGCTCGACGAGCGGGAGTCGGCCGCCCTCGCGCGGGGTGAGGATGACCTGGCGGTCGTTGGAGCCCGTGGCGGCGATGGCCTCCACCGTGGCCATCTGGGGCCAGTCCTGCTTCTCGATGCCGAGCTCGGAGACGCCGGGGGCGGCGATCAGGCACTGGTCGATGATCTCGATGTCGTGCGAGCGGTGCTTGCGCAGACCGACTCGGCCGTCCTCGTCGATGGCGTACTGGACCCGGGTGCGCCAGGCGGGCACCTCACCCGGCGGGAGCTTGTCGCCCTCGGCCGGCATGACCGTGCCGTCCCAGCCGGCCTCCTCGGGGGTGAGGCCCGCGAGGTGCTGGAGCTGTTCGGTGATCACTTCGCCCTTGAGCCGTCGCTGGGCGCCGGGCTTGGCGTGCTGCCAGTCACAGCCGCCGCACTTGCCGGGGCCTGCGAACGGACAGGGGGCCTTCACCCGGTCCTTGGACGCCTCGATGATCCGTACCGCGTCGGCGCGCAGGAAGCGGGAGTCGGCCGTGCCGTCGGTGACCTTGGCGACGACCTTCTCGCCGGGGAGCGTGTGGCGTACGAAGAGGACCTGGCCCTCGGCCGTACGGGCGATGCAGTGGCCGCCGTGAGCGACGGGGCCGACCTCGACCTCGTACTCCTGCCCGACAAGCGACTCGGCAGCCTGCGGTTCGGCGGCCTGCGGTTCGACAGCCTGCGATTCGACGGCCCGCGTCTCCTCGGCCTTCGTCTCCTCGGCCTGCGTTTCCCCGGTCTGCGGCGAAGTGGATTCGTTCTGCATGAAGGGGAGGCTCCAGAGATCAAGAAGGGAAACGGCAAGCGGCCGGACAACAACCTACGAGTCTACGTGGGTGTCGTCCGGCTGCTTACCAGGAACGGCGGGCGCACGCACAGCTGACGCGCCTCAGCCCTTGTGCGTGTGCGTGTGCTCCTTCGACCTGCGTTCCACCGGGCCGCGGCGCACCGAGCCCGGGGCCGTCCAGTTCGCACGCCTGCGAGCCCGCTTCTTGGCCGCCTCGGAGGACTCCAGCTGGTACGGGACCGAGGTGACCATCACACCGGGGGTGAAGAGCAGCCGGCCCTTGAGGCGCAGGGCGCTCTGGTTGTGGAGCAGGTGCTCGTACCAGTGGCCGACGACGTACTCCGGGATGTAGACGCTCACGACATCGCGCGGGCTCTCCCGGCGCAGGCCCTTGACGTACTCGATGACCGGGCGGGTCACCTCGCGGTAGGGCGAGTCGAGGATCTTCAGCGGTACGTTGATGCCGCGCCGCTCCCAGTCGTCCCTGAGCGCCTTCGTCTCGGCCGGGTCGACGCTGATGGAGAGCGCCTCCAGGTGGTCGGTGCGGATCAGTTTCGCGTACGCCAGGGCCCGCAGTGTGGGGCGGTGGAGCTTGGAGACCAGGACGATCGAGTGGACCCGCGAGGGCCGGATGGTCTCGTCCGACGGGCCCTCGTCGGCGGCGATCTCCTCGGCGACCCGGTCGTAGTGCTTACGGATCGCCGTCATCGTGCCGTAGAAGATCACCATGCCGAGCAGGGCGACCCAGGCACCGTGGGTGAACTTGGTGGCGAGGACGACGACGAGGACCAGACCGGTGAAGAAGGCGCCGAAGGTGTTGATCGCGCGGGAGCGGACCATGTGGCGGCGCTTGAGCGGGTCCCGCTCCGTGCGCAGGTGCCGGTTCCAGTGCCGGACCATGCCGGTCTGGCTCAGCGTGAAGGAGACGAACACGCCGACGATGTAGAGCTGGATCAGCCTGGTCGAGTCGGCACCGTAGATGACGACCAGCAGGATCGCGGCGCCGGCCAGCAGCACGATCCCGTTGGAGAAGGCGAGCCGGTCACCGCGGGTGTGCAGTTGGCGCGGCAGGTACCGGTCCTGGGCGAGGATCGAACCGAGCAGCGGGAAGCCGTTGTACGCGGTGTTCGCGGCCAGGAAGAGGACGAGCGCGGTGGCCGCGGCGAGGATGACGAAGAAGAACGTTCCGTCACCGAAGACGGCGGCCGCGACCTGTGAGATCACCGGGTCCTGGACGAAGCCCGAACCGACCGGGGAGCCCTTGTTGATCAGGTCCGTCGCCGGGTGCTCGGCCATCTTCACATCGGTGGCCATGGCCAGTGCGATGATCCCGCAGAACATGGTGACGGCGAGCAGGCCCATCGCCGCGAGGGTGGTGGCGGCGTTCTTGCTCTTCGGCTTGCGGAAGGCGGGGACACCGTTGCTGATGGCCTCGACGCCGGTGAGAGCCGCACAGCCGGAGGAGAACGCCCGCAGCAGCAGGAAGACCAGGGCGAAACCGGCCAGGCCCTGGTGCTCGGCCTTGATCGTGTAGCCGGATGTCGGGGCGTGCATGGTGTCGCCGAGCACCAGTCCCCGGAAGGCACCCCAGATGATCATGATGAAGACGCCGGCCACGAACAGGTACGTGGGGATGGCGAAGAGCTTGCCGGACTCCTTGACGCCGCGCAGGTTCATCAGGGTCAGCAGGACGATCGCGGCGACCGCGCAGGCCGTCTTGTGCTCGACGACGAACGGGATCGCGGAGCCGAGGTTCTCCACCCCGGATGCGATCGACACGGCGACGGTCAGGACGTAGTCGACCAGCAGGGCGCTGGCCACGGTCAGTCCGGCCTTCGGGCCGAGGTTGGTGGTCGCGACCTCGTAGTCGCCGCCACCGCTGGGGTACGCGTGCACGTTCTGCCGGTACGAGGCGACGACGGTGAACATCAGGACCACGACGGCGACCGCGATCCACGGGCTGAAGTGGTAGGCCGACACGCCCGCGATGGACAGCACGAGGAGGACTTCTCCGGGTGCGTACGCCACCGAGGACAGCGGGTCGGATGCGAAGACGGGGAGGGCAATGCGTTTGGGGAGAAGTGTCTCCCCCAGCTTGTCGCTGCGCAGGGCCCGCCCGATCAGGATCCGTTTGGGCACGTCGGTCAGTTTGGACACGCTGAGGATCGTAAGGGTTTCGCACGGGACCGGCCCACGCACCACCCCCGTGACCCCTGAATCTCCTGCACTCACGCGGAACGGCCACGGATTCCTTAACGCGATCCTTGCGCCGGGGCGCTCCCCGAGGCATCGGAACGCCGCGGGGAGCCCCAGCGCCGCCGCGCCTTTGCCATGGCGGCCCTGCGATACGCACACTCGAATGAGGCAACGCACCCGGCGCCGCATAAGCTCATCCTGGGCAACGGGACGAACCGTTGCCCCATGTGTTTGCCCGGCCAGCCGAGGAAAGAGTGTGAGCAGGGTGTTTTCGCAGGTCAGCCGGACGACCAGGACTGCGAGGTAGGCGCAAGGTGCACATCGTCATCATGGGCTGCGGGCGAGTAGGAGCCGCTCTCGCGCAGACCCTGGAGCAGCAGGGGCACACGGTCGCCGTCATCGACCAGGACCCCACCGCGTTCCGCCGCCTCGGCTCCGGATTCGGCGGCCGTCGCGTCAGCGGCGTCGGTTTCGATCAGGACACCCTCCGTGAGGCGGGCATCGAGGAGGCCGGTGCGTTCGCCGCGGTGAGCAGCGGCGACAACTCGAACATCATCGCCGCCAGGGTGGCGCGCGAGATGTTCGGCATCGAGAACGTCGCGGCGAGGATCTACGACCCCCGGCGTGCCGAGGTCTACCAGCGCCTGGGCATCCCCACGGTCGCCACCGTGCGCTGGACCGCGGACCAGATGCTGCGCCGGCTGCTGCCCGCGGGTGCCGAGCCGCTGTGGCGGGACCCGAGCGGGGGTGTACAGCTCGCCGAGGTGCACACCACGCCGTCCTGGATCGGCCACAAGATCAGCACTCTGCAGGAGGAGACGGGCGTCCGCGTGGCGTTCCTCACCCGGCTGGGCGAAGCCATACTGCCGTCGTCGCAGACGGTGCTGCAGGAGGGCGATCTCGTCCACGTGATGATGCGTACGGACGAGATCGCGAAGGTCGAGGCGGCCTTCGCCGAGGGCCCTGAGGAGGGCGGTCACTGATGCGTGTCGCGATTGCCGGGGCCGGTGCGGTGGGCCGTTCCATCGCGGCCGAGCTGCTGGAGAACGGCCACGAGGTGCTGCTCGTCGACAAGGCGCCGACCGCCATCTCGGTGGAACGGGTGCCGATGGCCGAGTGGCTGCTGGCGGACGCCTGCGAGATCACGTCGCTGGACGAGGCGGCGTTGCAGCGCTGCAACGTCGTGATCGCCGCGACCGGGGACGACAAGGTGAACCTGGTCGTCTCGCTGCTCGCCAAGACGGAGTACGGCGTGCCGCGGGTCGTCGCCCGGGTGAACAACCCGAAGAACGAGTGGCTGTTCAACGAGTCCTGGGGCGTCGATGTGGCGGTCTCCACGCCACGGCTGATGTCGGCCCTGGTCGAGGAGGCGGTGAGTGTCGGCGATCTGGTCCGGCTGCTGCGCTTCAGCCACGGCGACGCCAACCTGGTCGAGCTGACCCTGCCCCCGGAGTCGGCGTTGGCCGGTACCCCGGTCGGCGAGGTGGCGTGGCCCGAGGACACCTCGCTCGTGACGATCATCCGTGGTCAGCGGGTGCTGACGCCGAGCACGGAGGAGACCCTGGAGGCCGGTGACGAACTGCTGTTCGTGGCGGCCCAGGCGCGTGAGGAGCAGTTGGAGGATCTGCTGTCGGTGCGCCAGGGGGATGACCCCGCGAGCTGAGCCGGAAGTGGACGTGAAGACGTGAAGGGGCCCGGACCGCTGATGACGGTCCGGGCCCCTTCATGTGTCCGCGTGCGAAGGCAGGTGTGCGCGTGCGAAGGCAGGTGTCCGCGTGCGCAGGCCGGCTCAGAACTCCTGGCTGCGGGCCGCTTCCGCGGCGGCCGCCACACGGTCCTGCTCGGCCTTGCGGTCCTTCTCGGCCTGTTCCTCGGCCTCCATCTCGGCGAAGACGTCGATGGGCGGCGGTGCCTTGGCGAGGAAGACCCAGGTGAGGTAGACCGCCAGCAGGAACGGCGGGATCTTCAGTGCCACCAGGACCCAGCCGAACTGGGTGGTGTCACCCCACCAGTACAGCGGGAAGAGGATCGCGCACTTGGCGAGGAGGATCAGTCCCCAGGCGTAGCTGGATTTGGCGTAGGCCTTCTTGCGGCCCGGGTTCCTGGTGCGCCAGGAGAGGTTCTCCTTGAAGACCGGGCCCAGGATCAGCCCGATCAGCGGCAGTCCCGCGACCGTGGTCACCAGGTAGGCGAGGGCCAGTCCGAGCGTGTAGATCATGCCCGGCAGGTAGAAGTCCTTGGCGTTGCCGGTCATCTTCGCGAAGACGACGCCGAAGGCCACACCGAAGACACCGCTGAAGGCGTGCTTGACGGTGTCCCTGCGGATCAGCCGTACGGCCACGAGCACCAGCGACACCGCCACGGCCGCGATGGCCGAGTACGTGAGGTTCTTGTCGATGGTGAAGATGGTGACGAAGAGCAGTCCGGGCAGGACTGTCTCCACCATGCCCCGGATGCCGCCGAAGGCCTCGAAGAGCGCGGCCTCGGTGACCGCCTTCGCGTCGGCCTCCTGCTGGTCGGTGCGGGTGGTGGGGTCCGTGTCGGACGTCGGCTTGTCAAGAGACGTCACCGGCTACTCCTTGCCGAGCGGTCGGAGTTCGTATTTGGGGTTGAACAGCACCCGGCGCCCGTGGCTCATGGAGATCCGGCCGGAGGCGATGAGCTTGCGGCCCGGCTCTATGCCCATGATGGAGCGGCGGCCGAGCCAGACCACGTCCAGCGGAGCGGTGCCGTCGAAGAGCTCCGCCTCCAGGGCGGGCACTCCGGCGCGCGGTCGCAGGGTGACCGTCCGCAAGGTACCAGTGACCTTCACGATCTGGCGGTCGGTGCACTCGGAGATCCGGGTGCACCCCGATGCCTGCGAGTCCTCGGCCAGCTCCTCGCACTCCAGGTCCTCCTGGGAGCTGGAGAGGCGGTCGAGCATCCGCCGGAAGCGCCCGGACGGCCGGTCGGCCTTCCCGGCCTTCTCGAATCGAGGAACAGCACTCATACCCGAAGGGTACCGGTCTCCCGGGGTCCTGGCGGGTGGCCACCATCTCACTCGAACGGGTGATAGGAAGCGGGCCCCCGGCGCCCTTCGGGAGCGCCCGCGACCCGTGGTTCGGCCGGTGGCTCAGCCCCGCTCGAAGCGGTAGCCCATTCCCGGCTCGGTGACGAAGTGCCGGGGGTGGGAGGGGTCGGTCTCCAGCTTGCGCCGCAGCTGGGCCATGTAGACCCGTAGGTAGTTGGTCTCGGTGCCGTACGAGGGCCCCCAGACCTCCTGGAGCAGCTGCTTCTGGCTGACCAGCCGGCCGCTGTTGCGGACGAGGACCTCCAGCAGATGCCACTCGGTGGGCGTGAGCCGTACGTCCCGGCCCTCGCGGTGGACCTTCTTGGCGGCCAGGTCGACAGTGAAGCCGGTGGTCTCGACGATCACCGCCTGGTCGCCGCCTTCCTGGCCGACCGGTTCGGCGCGGCGGACGGAGGCGCGCAGCCGGGCCAGCAGTTCGTCCATGCCGAACGGTTTGGTGACGTAGTCGTCGGCACCGGCGTCCAGCGCCTCGACCTTCTCGTCCGAGGTGTGGCGGGCCGAGAGCACCAGGATCGGCACTCGCGTCCAGCCCCGCAGTCCCCTGATCACCTCGACGCCGTCCATGTCGGGCAGCCCGAGGTCCAGGACGACGACGTCGGGGTGGCGGGCGGCGGCGAGCTGGAGGGCGGTCGCGCCGTCGGGCGCCGCGTCCACCTCGTACTGGCGCGCCTTCAGGTTGATCACGAGGGCGCGTACGATCTGCGGCTCGTCGTCGACCACTAGCACCCGGGTCATCGCGGTCCTGCCTTTCTGCAGCCCATCGGGGCCGTGCTGTACGTGGGTGTGGGTCATGAGGTGACCCGCGCGGACAGACCGGCGCCCGACGGGGTGTGTCCCGAGGCCGCCCTGAGGGTCAGCACCATGGTGAGGCCGCCGCCGGGGGTGTCCTCGGCGTCGAGTGTGCCGCCCATGGTCTCCACGAAGCCGCGGGCCACGGCGAGGCCGAGGCCGACCCCGGCGCCGCGCGGGGCGTCGCCGTAGCGCTGGAAGGGTTCGAAGATGCGTTCCTTGCCGTCGTCGGGGACTCCGCGGCCGCGGTCGGCCACCCGTAGCTCGACGCGGGCGCCCAGCGCGCTGGCGGCCACCGCGACGCGGTCGCCGGCGGGGCTGTACTTGACGGCGTTCTCGACGATGTTGGCGACGGCCCGCTCCAGCAGTCCGGGGTCCACGGCGACCATGGGCAGCGTCTCGGGGATGTCCAGGTCGACGCTGTCCTCCGGCACCCCGCCCAGGGCCATGGGCACGACCTCGTCGAGGTCGATCTCGCGGATCAGCGGGGTGACGGTGCCGGTCTGCAGCCGGGACATGTCGAGGAGGTTGCCCACCAGGTGGTCGAGGCGGTCCGCACCGTTCTCGATGCCTTCCAGGAGTTCGGCCTCGTCGTCCTCGGACCAGGCGACGTCGTCGGAGCGCAGGGAGCTGACCGCGGCCTTGATGGCGGCGAGCGGGGTCCGCAGGTCGTGGCTGACGGCGGCCAGCAGCGCGGTCCTGATCCGGTTGCCCTCGGCGAGCCTGCGGGCCTCCTCGGCCTCGTCCACGAGCCGCTGCCGGTCCAGCACGACGGCGGCCTGGGCGGCGAAGGCGCCGAGCACCCGGCGGTCCTCGGCGGGCAGGACCCGGCCGGACAGCGCGAGTGCCATGTGGTCGCCGACGGGCATGTCGACATCGGCGTCCTCGGGCCGGGCGACGGGTGCAGGGCCTACGCTTCCGGCGCACGTCCACGGGTCGACGTCGCTCTGCCGCTCCAGGAGCGCCACGGACTCCATCCCGAAGGTCTCGCGGACCCGGTCCAGGAGTGCGGCCAGGGTGGTCTCGCCGCGCAGCACGCTGCCGGCCAGGAAGGAAAGAATTTCGGACTCGGCGCGCAGCCTGGCGGCCTGGTGGGTACGGCGGGCCGCCAGGTCGACCACCGAGGCCACGGCGACCGCCACCGCGAAGAAGATCACGATGGCGACGAAGTTCTCCGGGTCCTGGACGGTCAGGGTGTGGGTGGGCGGGGTGAACCAGTAGTTCAGCAGCATCGAGCCCACGGCGGCCGACGCGAGGGCGGGCAGCAGCCCGCCGAGCAGGGCTGCGGCGACGGTCATGAAGAGGAAGAGCAGGACGTCGTTGGCGAGCCCCGGGCCGTTCTCCAGGCCCTTGAGGAGCAGCGCGAGGAAGACCGGCCCGCCCACGCCGACGATCCAGCCCCAGATGATGCGGGCCCGGCCGAGCCGGGCACCGCGGGCGATGGGGAGGCCGCGGCCCTTGGCGACCTCGTCGTGGGTGACGATGTGGACGTCGAGGTCGGTGCCGGACTCGCGGGCGACGGTGGCGCCGACGCCCGGTCCGTAGATGTACTGCCAGGCCTTGCGGCGGCTGGAGCCGAGGACGATCTGCGTGGCGTTGACGCCCCGGGCGAATTCGAGGAGTGCCGAGGGTATGTCGTCGCCGATGACGTGGTGGAAGGTGCCGCCGAGGTCCTCGACGAGGGTGCGCTGGACGGTCAGCTCCTTGGGGGATGCCGAGGTCAGTCCGTCGCTGCGGGCGATGTAGACGGCGAGGATCTCGCTGCCGGAGCCCTTGGCCGCCATCCGGGAGGCCCGGCGGATGAGGGTGCGGCCCTCGGGGCCTCCGGTGAGGCCGACGACGATGCGTTCGCGGGCCTGCCAGGTGGTGCGGATGTTGTGCTCGCCGCGGTACTGCTGGAGGTATTCGTCGACCCGGTCGGCGACCCAGAGGAGGGCCAGCTCGCGCAGGGCGGTGAGGTTGCCGGGGCGGAAGTAGTTGGACAGCGAGGCGTCGATCCGGTCCGGTTTGTAGATGTTGCCGTGGGCCATCCGCCGGCGCAGCGCCTGTGGCGACATGTCGACCAGTTCGAGCTGGTCGGCACGGCGGACCACCTCGTCCGGCACCGTCTCGCGCTGGCGTACGCCGGTTATCGACTCGACGACGTCGCCGAGCGACTCCAGGTGCTGGATGTTGACGGTGGAGACCACGTCGATGCCGGCCTGGAGGAGCTCCTCGACGTCCTGCCAGCGCTTGGCGTTGCGGGAGCCGGGGACGTTGGTGTGCGCGAGCTCGTCCACCAGGGCGACGGCCGGGGCGCGCTCCAGCACGGCGTCGACGTCCATCTCGGTGAACAGGGCGGAGCGGTACTCGATCTCGCGGCGCCGGATCTGTTCGAGGCCGTGCAGCATGACCTCGGTGCGCGGGCGGTCGTGGTGCTCGACGAAGCCGACGACGCAGTCGGTGCCCCGCTCCACCCGGCGGTGCGCCTCGGAGAGCATCGCGTACGTCTTGCCGACGCCGGGTGCCGCACCGAGGTAGATCCGAAGTTTGCCGCGCGCCATGGCCTCATTGTCTTTCCTGAACCGGCTGCGGCCGATGCGGCAGCCCCCTCACGAAGCTACCCCGAGTATTTCCGGCATATCGGGCGGGAGGGCTGGAGGGGACCGTATTGACACAATTCTGATGCCGCGATTGACGTGATGTTGATACCGCGGCCGGACCGTCGTCCGGTGGCCTGCGGGCAGTGCCCGGGCCGGCCGTGGCGGCCGGCCCGGGCAGCGGGTGCGGTCAGCGTCCCGCGGTGTTGCTCACCAGCTGCCGCAGGGCGATGTTGAGCCGCAGGACGTTGACCCGCGGCTCACCCGCGAAGCCGAGGATCCGTCCGTCGGTGTGCCGCTCCACCAGCTTCGCCACCTGCCCCGCGCCCAGCTGGTTGCGCTCGGCGACCCGGCGCACCTGGAGCCGTGCGTACGCCGGGGAGATGTCCGGGTCGAGTCCGGAGCCCGAGGAGGTGACGGCGTCGGCCGGCACCTGCGAGGGGCGTACGGGGTGGCCGGGTACGGAGTTGTCCTCGACCACGGCGGACTTGGCGGCGGTGACCCAGTCGATCAGTTCCCTGTTGTCGCCGGAGCGGTTGGTGGCGCCGGAGACGATCAGTGCGTACCCGGTGTTGACGCTGTTGGTGCCGAGGCCGTTGGACGGGCGCGGCTGGAACCACCTGAGGTCGGGGGCGGGGGTCTGTCGGCCCTTCTTCTGGGGCAGGTCGTAGCGCTGGCCGATGAGCTCGGAGCCGACGGTCCTGCCGTTCGCCGTGATCTCGGAGCCGTTGGCGCGGCCGGGCATGAGGCCCTGGGCGACGCCGGTGACGACGAGGGGGTAGATGACGCCGCAGACCAGCGTGAGGACGAGCAGTGCACGCAGTCCGGCCCCGAGTTGCCGTACTGAGTTTCCTACGGAGTTGTTCATGGCAGGTCAGCCGATTCCTGGGATGAGGGAGATGATCAGATCGATGATCTTGATGCCGATGAACGGGGCGATCAGACCGCCGAGCCCGTAGATCCCGAGGTTGCGCCGGAGCATCGAGTCGGCGCCCGCAGGCCGGTAGCGCACGCCCTTGAGGGCCAGCGGCACCAGCGCGACGATGATCAGCGCGTTGAAGATCACGGCGGACAGGATCGCGGACCGGGGTGAGGACAGGTCCATGATGTTGAGCCGGTCCAGACCGGGATGGACCACGGCGAACATCGCCGGGATGATCGCGAAGTACTTCGCGACATCGTTGGCGATGGAGAACGTCGTCAGTGCGCCCCGGGTGATCAGCAGCTGTTTGCCGATCCCGACGATCTCGATCAGCTTGGTCGGGTCGGAGTCCAGGTCCACCATGTTCCCGGCCTCCTTGGCGGCCGAGGTTCCGGTGTTCATGGCCACACCGACGTCGGCCTGGGCGAGCGCGGGGGCGTCGTTCGTCCCGTCGCCGGTCATCGCGACGAGCTTGCCGCCGGCCTGCTCCCGCTTGATGAGGGCCATCTTGTCCTCGGGTGTGGCCTCGGCGAGGAAGTCGTCGACGCCCGCCTCCTGGGCGATGGCCTTCGCGGTCAGCGGGTTGTCGCCGGTGATCATGACCGTACGGATGCCCATCCGGCGCAGTTCACCGAACCGCTCGCGCATGCCGTCCTTGACGACGTCCTTGAGGTGGATGACACCGAGGACCCGGGCCCCGTCGCCGTCGTCGACCGCGACCGGCAGCGGTGTGCCGCCCTCGCGGGAGATCCGGCCGGCGAGCGTGGCCACGTCCGGATGGACCGTGCCGCCGCGTTCCCGGACCCAGGCGACGACCGAGCCGGTGGCTCCCTTGCGGATCCGGCGTCCCCCGACGTCCACTCCGGACATCCGGGTCTGTGCCGTGAAACCCACCCACTCGGCGGTGGCCTGCTCCTCCCGGTGCCGCTCCCGGAGCCCGTAGCCCTCCTTCGCCAGGACGACGACGGAGCGGCCCTCGGGCGTCTCGTCGGCCAGCGAGGAGAGCAGGGCGGCGTCCGCCAGCTCCGCCTCCGTGACGCCCCCGACCGGGAGCAGGGCGGCGGCCTGCCGGTTGCCGAGGGTGATGGTGCCGGTCTTGTCGAGCAGCAGGGTCGACACATCGCCCGCCGCCTCGACGGCGCGCCCGGACATGGCGAGCACGTTGCGCTGCACCAGCCGGTCCATGCCGGCGATGCCGATCGCGGAGAGCAGCGCCCCGATGGTGGTCGGGATCAGACAGACCAGCAGCGCCGTCAGCACGATCATGGACTGCTCGCTGCCCGCGTACACGGCGAACGGCTGGAGGGTGACCACGGCCAGCAGGAACACGATGGTCAGCGAGGCGAGCAGAATGTTCAGCGCGATCTCGTTGGGCGTCCGCTGCCGGGCCGCGCCCTCGACCAGGGCGATCATCCGGTCGATGAAGGTCTCGCCCTGCCTGGTGGTGATCTTGATGACGACCCGGTCGGAGAGCACCTTCGTACCACCGGTGACAGCGCTGCGGTCACCGCCGGACTCCCGGATGACCGGGGCCGATTCACCCGTGATCGCGGACTCGTCGACGCTCGCCACGCCCTCGACGACATCCCCGTCGCCCGGGATGATGTCACCGGCCCCGCAGACCACCAGATCACCGACGCGCAGTTCGGTGCCGGGGATCCGCTCCTCGTCCCCAGCGGTCAGCCGGCGGGCGACGGTGTCCGTCCTGGCCCGGCGCAGGGTGTCGGCCTGGGCCTTGCCTCGTCCCTCGGCGACCGCCTCCGCCAGGTTGGCGAAGACCGTGGTCAGCCAGAGCCAGGCCGTGATCGCCCAGCCGAACCAGTCGGCCGGGTCCAGGGCCGCCAGCACGGTGGTGAACACCGATCCGGTCAGCACCACGAACATCACCGGCGACTTGATCATCACCCGCGGGTCGAGTTTGCGCAGCGCGTCGGGGAACGAGCCGATCAGCATCCCGGGGTCGAAAAGGCCTGCGCCGACGCGCCCTGACGGGTTGTCGTGGTGCGGGGCACGGGCCGGTGTGACGGTGGACATCGCGTCCTCTTGCCTCGTACGGATGGTCATGACGCCAGCCCCTCGGCCAGGGGCCCCAGAGCCAGGGCCGGGAAGTAGGTCAGACCGGCGACGATCATGACGGTGGCGACCAGCAGTCCGCTGAAGAGCGGTCTGTGCGTGCCGAGCGTGCCGAGGGTCGCCGGTACCGGTCGTTGCCCGGCGAACGAGCCGGCCAGGGCGAGGACGAACACCATCGGCAGGAACCGGCCCAGCAGCATGGCCAGTCCGATCGTGGTGTTGAACCACTGGGTGTCCGCCGCCAGTCCGGCGAAGGCCGAACCGTTGTTGTTGGCACCGGAGGTGTACGCGTAGAGGATCTCGGAGAAGCCGTGCGCCCCTGAGTTGGTCATCGAGTTGCCCGGGGTCGGCAGGGCCAGCGCGGCGGCGGTGAAGCAGAGCACCAGCGCCGGGGTGACCAGGATGTAGCAGGCCGCGAGCTTGATCTCCCGGATGCCGATCTTCTTGCCGAGGTACTCCGGCGTACGGCCGACCATCAGACCGGCGATGAACACCGCGACGACCGCCATGACCAGCATCCCGTAGAGCCCGGATCCGGTACCGCCCGGAGCGATCTCGCCGAGTTGCATGCCGAGCATCGTGAGGCCGCCGCCGAAGCCGGTGAACGAGGAGTGGAAGGAGTTCACGGCACCGGTCGAGGTGAGTGTCGTGGCCACCGCGAAGAGGGACGACCCGCCGACCCCGAAACGGGTCTCCTTGCCCTCCATGGCCCCGCCCGCGATGTCGAACGCGGGCCCGTGGTGGGCGAATTCGGTCCACATCATCAGGGCGGTGAAGCCGAGCCAGATGACGCCCATGGTGGCGAGGATCGCGTAGCCCTGCCTGAGCGAGCCGACCATGCGGCCGAAGGTGCGGGTCAGGGCGAACGGGATGACGAGGATCAGGAAGATCTCGAAGAGGTTGGACAGTCCGTTCGGATTCTCGAAGGGGTGGGCCGAGTTGGCGTTGAAGTAGCCGCCACCGTTGGTGCCCAGCTCCTTGATGACCTCCTGGGACGCGACCGCGCCGCCGTTCCACTGCTGGGCGCCGCCCAGGAACTGCCCGACGGAGTGGATGCCGGAGAAGTTCTGGATCGCCCCGCAGGCGACCAACACGAGCGCGCCGATCACGGAGATCGGCAGCAGGATCCGCACGGTGCCGCGCACCAGGTCGGACCAGAAGTTGCCGAGCTCGCCGGTGCGGGTGGCGGCGAGACCCCGCACCAGCGCCACCGCGACGGCGATGCCGACGGCCGCCGAGACGAAGTTCTGCACCGCGAGGCCGCCGGTCTGCACGACGTGGCCCATGGCCTGTTCGCCCGAGTAGGACTGCCAGTCGGTGTTGGCGACGAACGACGCCGCCGTGTTGAACGCCTGGTCGGGGTCGATCGAGGTGAATCCGAGCGAGCCGGGCAGCGAGCCCTGGAGCCGCTGCAGCAGATACAGGAAGAGGACGCTCACGGCGGAGAAGGCCAGCACGCCGCGCAGATAGGCGGGCCAGCTCATCTGTGTGTTCGGGTCGGCGCCGATCGCCTTGTAGATCCACTTCTCGGCCCGCAGATGCCGGGGCGAGGTGTAGACACGGGCCATGTGGTCGCCGAGCGGGCGGTACGCCAGGCCGAGCGCCACGACGAGCGCGAGCGCCTGGAGCACACCTGCGAGGACGGGGCTCATATCGGGCTCAGAACCTCTCCGGGTACAGAAGGGCGAGGACGAGACAGCCCAGCAGGGCGGCGGCCACGACGAGGCCCACCACGTTTTCCGCGCTCACAGCCTCGTCACCCCCTTGGCGATGAGTGCCACCAGCGCGAAGACCGCGATCGTGGTGACGACGAAGGCCATGTCGGCCATCGGGTGCTCCTGGATGAGGTTCGGATTTCTCTGACCCCATGAGCAAAGCTGCCGCAGGCACCGCTGTGACCTGCGTTGATGCCTTCCATACGGAGATGGGCCGCCCCTTGACGGCGCCTGTACGTGCCCGATACGCGCCCCATACGGGCTGCCACTCTCCCCCGGGCAGGCGCGGTACCGCCGGACACGGAAATGCCGGTGGGCCGCACCCCTCGTGGAAGGGATACGGCCCACCGGCCGGTGCTGCGAGGGTGCGGGGTCAGCGCACCTCGGTGATCTCGGGGCCGCGCTGGAGCTGGCCCATGCCGCCGGAGAACTTCGAGCCCTCCTGCTCCTCCTGCTGAACGCCCTCGGGGACCATCTGGGCGTCGTTGGGGAGCTTGAGGACGATCGGGTCGCGCGGGGCCATCGGGCCGTCGCCACGGACCACCACGGTGTCCCGGAAGACCGTCTCCAGCAGCCCGGCGGCCTCCGGCTGCACGGCGCCCTGACCGGAGATCACACCGCGCAGGAACCAGCGCGGGCCGTCGATGCCGACGAAGCGGACCAGCTGCACGCCGTTCGCCCCGTCGGGGAGCTGTACGGGGACCTGCGCGCGCAGCTCCCAGCCCAGCGGGCCCTCGATCTCGTCGATGATCCCGCCCTGCTGGGTGATGCCGGATGCGATCTCCTCACGCACCTCGCCCCAGATGCCCTCCTTCTTGGGGGCAGCGAAGGCCTGCAGCTGGATCGCGCTGTCGCGCAGCACGACGGTGGCGGCGACGATCGCGTCCCCGGCCACCTCTACACGCAGCTCCATGCCCTCGACACCGGGCACGAAGATGCCGCCGAGGTCGACCCGGCCCTCGCCGGGCTGGGAGACCTCTTCGATGTCCCACGGCCCGTCCGGTCGCGGCGCCGGCGGGAGGTTCGTCCGACGCGATCCGCTCTCGGCGGCATCGGCGTCATCGAGCTCGTCGACGACCTGCTCGGCCTCGCGCGCTTCGTCCGCCGTGTCCTCGGCGGAACCACTGTTCTTGCGACGTCCGAACACGTCACTGTCCTTCCCGGTCGGATTCGACCGAAGCGTAGCTGTTCCCGCCCTGGGGAACCCTGCCCCGGACGCCATCAACATCAACGGCGGCATGGCCGCCGGTGGACCCGAAGCCCCCCTCGGCCCGCGCCGAACCGGGAAGCTCCGACACTTCGTGGAAGCGCACCTTCTCGACCTGCTGTACGACCAGTTGGGCAATCCGGTCGAACCGCTCGAACCGCACGGACTCGCGCGGGTCGAGATTGATGACGATTACCTTGATCTCTCCACGGTACCCGGCATCAACTGTCCCCGGGGCATTCACCAGGGCGACTCCACAGCGCGCGGCGATACCCGACCGGGGGTGCACGAACGCGGCGTACCCGTCGGGCAGGGCGATCGAAACCCCGGTGGGGAGCACGGCGCGCTCGCCCGGTGCCAGTTCGGCCGCCTCGGTGGTCACCAGGTCCGCCCCGGCGTCGCCCGGGTGCCCGTACGCCGGGACCGGCACGTCCGGGTCGGTCCGGCGGATCAGCACGTCCACGGGGTGGCGCATCACGGGTTCACCTCGAAGGCACGGGCTCGCTTGACCTGGTCGGGGTCGGCCATCGCGGCCTGGATCTCGGCCGGGCGGCCGTTGTCGATGAAGTGGTCGACCTTCACCTCGATGAAGAGGGCCTCGGCGCGGACCGCGACGGGCCCGTCGGGGCCGCCGATCCGGCCGGTCGCCCGGCAGTAGATCTTCCTGCCGTGCACGGCGGTGATCTCGGCGTCGAGGAACAGGACCGTGTCGACGGGGACGGGGCGGACGAAGTCGGTCTCCAGCCGTCCGGTCACCGCGATCACCCGCAGCAGCCAGTTCAGCGAGCCGAGCGTCTCGTCGAGCGCCGTGGCCAGCACTCCGCCGTGTGCCAGCCCGGGAGCGCCCTGGTGGGCGGCCTGCACGGTGAATTCGGCGGTCACCTCGACACCCTCGCCGGCCCGCGCCTGGAGATGCAGCCCGTGCGGCTGTCCCCCACCGCAGCCGAAACAGTGTTCGTAGTGCGCGCCGAGGAGCTCGCCGGGGGCCGGTGCGTCGGGGTGCCGGACCGGTTTGACCGCGTCGGCCGGGGGCTTCAGAGCCGCAGATGTTCCACTCACAGCCGCAGACCTTACCCGCGCGGGTCCCCGCAGGTCGCGCCGTGCCAAGCTTGGGCACATGCAGCCTTCCGCCCCGCCGTTCGACGAACGTCTCACCGCGCCCCGTTCCTGGTGGCTGATCTCCTTCCTCTTCGGCATCGCGTGCGCGCTGATGCTGCTGCCGCTCGGCACCCTGCCGCTGCTCGCCGGCCTGGTGGGCGGTACGGCCGCTGCGGCCGTGGTGGTCAGCTCCTACGGCTCCGCCCGGATCAGGGTGGTGGCCGGGGCCCTCGTGGCGGGCGACGCGCGTATCCCGGTCTCGGCGCTCGGCGAGGCCGAGGCGCTGGACGCCGACGAGGCACGCGCCTGGCGCTCGTACAAGGCGGACACCCGGGCGTTCATGCTGCTGCGCAGCTACATCCCGACGGCGGTGCGGGTGAAGGTCACGGACCCGCAGGACCCGACGCCGTACGTCTATCTCTCGACACGCGAGCCGCAGGCACTGGTGGCGGCGCTGAAGGCGGCGGTCCGGGCCTGAGGGCGCGGGCAGGGGCGGACGGAGGCGCCGGGGGCGGGTGCCGCTTCCGGTCGGCCCGCGTGGCGCTCGGCTGCCCTGCGCGGGCAGGCGCTGCGGGGCCGGTCAGTCCTTGGAGGGCCGGTCCTCCGGGTCCGCGGCGAGCGGCTCGTACGGAACCGCGGGCCGCTCCAGCGGCGGCAGCTCCGGCAGCCGGTCCCACGGGATCTGACGTTTGCGCAGATCCTTCCTGACCCGTTCGGCAAGTCTCCTGGTGTCGCGGCGGTTCATCATCGCGCCGACCGTGGCGCCGACCATGAACGGAATCAGGTTCGGCAGGTCGCGCACGGTGCGTTTCATGATCTGCTGGCGCAGCTCGCGCTTCATCTGGCCGCCGAGCGCCGCGTTGACCGTCGCCGGATGGGCGACGTCGATGCCGCGCTCCTCGGTCCAGGAGGTGAGGTAGGCGGTGGAGCGCTGGGTGATGCCGCCCGGCGGGCGCAGTCCGTAGACCTCGTGCAGTTCCGCGACGAGTTTCATCTCGATCGCTGCCACACCGGTGATCTCCGCGGCCAGCTCCGCGAGCATGGCGGGCGGTACGGGCATCATGGCCGCCGCGCCGATTCCGGCGCCGACGGTTGCGGTGGCCTTGCCGGCCCCCGCGATGAGGCGGTCGGCGAGTTCCTCGGGCCCGAGGTCCGGGAACTGTCTCCGCAACGTGGCGAGATCGCGTACAGGGACGCGGGGAGCGATGTCGATGATCAGGTCCGCGATATGACCGATCGCTGCCCTGGCGCTCTCCCCGCCCTTGCGTACGCCCCGTTTCACTGAATTCAGACGGCCTGCCCCGGTCACGGGCTCCGTCCTGTCGACCTGTTCGGCCCCGTCGGCCGTGTCGACTTCCGCAGCCGGTTCGGCTGCTTCGAGCGAGGCCGGCCGGCCCCGCTCGTCATCCTGTCCGCCCGGCGAAGGTGGCAGGGCGGACAGCTCGGCAGGCGCTGCTACGCCTTCTGCCGGGTCTGTCCCGCCCTGATGCGCCTCCGACGACTTCTTGCGCCGGGGGCGCCGCTTCCGGAACGGTGTGTCCCCTGCCACGGCCGACCGGACCTCAGTCGCAGTCGCGGCAGATGGGCTGGCCGTTCTTCTCGCGGGCCAGCTGACTGCGGTGGTGCACGAGGAAGCAGCTCATGCACGTGAACTCATCGGCCTGCTTGGGCAGGACCCTTACGGCCAGCTCTTCGTTGGACAGGTCTGCGCCGGGCAGCTCCAGTCCTTCGGCCGCGTCGAACTCGTCGACGTCCACGGCCGAGGCCGTCTTGTCGCTCCTACGCGCCTTGAGCTCTTCAAGGCTGTCCTGATCGACGTCGTCGTCGGTCTTGCGTGGGGTGTCGTAATCCGTTGCCATGTCGCTCTCCCCCTCTGGGTGTCTGCGGTGTCTCAGCGCACGTAACGCGTGAGAGGCCGGACTTGTGCCCGACCCGAGGCGGAGATTTTGCCTCACATCAAGGTCTGTTACTCAATCGACACCCAAAAGGACCGCTCGAGAGTGATCGGCTTGGGTGGCGATGGGGACCGTACACGGTCCCGGCGGTGCCCTTTGCAGGCGCCACCCCGTGTACTTCCCGTGATATTGGCCCCCGAAAACCCCGACTTTTGCCGGTTTTCCGGTGGGATCCCTGATCACGGAGCGTGGACGGCCGGAAAATCGCTCCTGTGATCGATCACACACGGGCCCTCCGGGAGCGGGTCCCGAAAATTCCGCTCAAAGCGAACAAAATAATCCGCGTGCGAATCGCTTCGTCCGGCCCGTCAGACAGGCAGTGAGACGCGCATCACAAGACCACCGCCCTCGCGGGGCTCCGCGATGATACGGCCTCCGTGAGCGCGCGCGACGGACCGTGCGATCGACAGGCCGAGCCCCACCCCCTTGTCGCTGCCCGTCCGCTCCGTACGCAGCCGCCTGAAGGGCTCGAAGAGGTTGTCGATCTCGTAGCCGGGCACCACAGGTCCCGTGTTCGAGACGACGAGCAGGGCCTGGCCCGGCAGGAGCTCGGTGGAGACCTCGACCCAGCCGCTGTCCGGGACGTTGTACCGCACCGCGTTCTGCACGAGGTTCAGCGCGATCCGCTCCAGGAGCACGCCGTTGCCCTGCACGACGGCCGGGCCCAGCCCGCCGCGCATCTCCACGCCCTTGGCCTCGGCCTCGGCCCGCGTCTGGTCGAGCGCGCGGGAGGCCACCTCGGCGAGGTCGACGGGTTTGCGTTCGACGATCTGGTTGTCGCTGCGGGCGAGCAGCAGCAGTCCCTCGACCAGCTGCTCACTGCGTTCGTTGGTGGCCAGCAGCGTCTTGCCGAGCTGTTTGAGCTCCGGAGGTGCCTCGGGATCGGAGAGATGCACCTCCAGCAGCGTGCGGTTGATCGCCAGGGGGGTGCGCAGCTCGTGCGACGCGTTCCCGACGAACCGCTGCTGCGCGGTGAAGGCCCGCTCCAGCCGGTCCAGCATGTCGTCGAAGGTGTCGGCGAGCTCCTTGAGCTCGTCGTCCGGGCCGTCCAGCTCGATGCGCCGGGACAGATCGGTTCCGGCCACCCGGCGCGCGATGCGGGTGATCCGGCCCAGCGGTGAGAGCACCCGTCCCGCCATCGCGTATCCGAAGGCGAAGGCGATGACGCTCAGACCGACGAGGGCCAGCAGGGACCGGTTGAGCAGCGTGTCGAGCGCCTGCTGACGCTGGTGGTTGACGCAGGAGTTCATGGCGGCGTTGAAGGTCTCGACCGACGCCTTCTCCGGGAGGTTGCAGATGTCGCTGGTCACCGAGCCGTTGGCGATCTTGAACGGCAGCTCGCTGCCCACGTGCAGGGCCTGCGCGGCCAGCATGTAGATGATCGACAGCAGCAGGATGCCGGCGATCAGGAACATGCCGCCGTACAGCAGGGTGAGCCGTATCCGGATGGTCGGACGCAGCCAGGGGTACGGGGGCTCCTGCTGCTTGGGCTCCCAGGTGGGCTTGGGGGGCGCCGTCGGTGGCGGCTGGACCGTGGGCACCGGCGTCAGATCCGGTAGCCCGAGCCGGGCACGGTGACGATCACCGGGGGCTCGCCGAGCTTGCGCCGCAGGGTCATGACGGTGACCCGGACGACGTTGGTGAACGGATCGGTGTTCTCGTCCCACGCCTTCTCCAGGAGCTGCTCGGCCGAGACCACGGCGCCCTCGCTGCGCATCAGGACCTCCAGCACGGCGAACTCCTTGGGCGCGAGCTGGACCTCCTGCTCGCCCCGGAAGACCTCGCGGCGGTTCGGGTCGAGCTTGATCCCGGCACGCTCCAGGACCGGTGGCAGGGCGACCGTCGTACGGCGCCCGAGCGCCCGTACCCGCGCGGTCAGCTCGCTGAAGGCGAAGGGTTTGGGCAGGTAGTCGTCCGCGCCGAGCTCCAGACCCTCCACCCGGTCGCTGACGTCGCCGGATGCGGTGAGCATGAGCACCCGGGTCGGCATGCCCAGCTCGACGATGCGACGGCAGACGTCGTCGCCGTGCACCAGGGGGAGGTCCCGGTCCAGCACCACGACGTCGTAGTCGTTGACCTCGATGCGCTCCAGTGCAGCTGCGCCGTCGTACACGACATCGACGGCCATGGCCTCCCGGCGCAATCCGGTGGCCACCGCATCGGCGAGCAGTTGCTCGTCCTCCACGACGAGTACGCGCACGGCGCTTCCTTCCTTAGAACTTCCACGACAGAACTTCCACAACAGAACTGCACGACGTTCGAAACGGACCGGCGGAACGTTCGAAACAGACCCGGGTCCATGATCCGGGCCGCACCCAGGCACGGTCCGTGCGCCTCCATCCTGCCCGTAACGCGTATAAACCGGCGGTAAGACGGCGCGGCCCGACCTGCGACTTCGGGGAATTCGGCGGTTTTTCCGACCAGTTGAGGTTTCTCTGAGGGTTGGGCTGGGGAGGACGATTTCACACCCGCGATCACGTCTCGTATGTGGCGTGCCACAGGCCCCTCCGTTCCCCCGGAGAACACGTGATCACCCGCCCTACCGCTTCGGCGGAGGGAAACCCGGGCACACCCCCGTGCCACCGACCCACGATGAGGGGGCGCCTCATGGACGCTTTCACCGCAGGTCTGCTGCAACGCATCAAGACCACCGAGTCCGACCTCACGAAGGCCCGCGAGACGGGCGACGACTTCCTTGCGGACGTCGAGCAGAGCGAGCTGGAGGATCTGCACCGCCTCGCGGCCGAGCACGGTGTCCACATCGGCGCCACAAGCGTCTGAGCCGTCACGAGAAGGCCCCGCGGTGCCGTACCGGCACTCCGCGGGGCCTTCTTCGTCACGGCGCAGCTGACGGGCCGTACAGCGGCTCAGTCGTGCCAGGCGCCCAGTTCCTCCAGCAGTGACTGGAGGGGCTCGAAGACGCCCGGTGACGCGGCCACCGTCAGCCCGCCGTCCACGGGCTGCCCCGGCCGCCCGCCGGTCCGTGCGCCGGCCTCCCTGGCGATGAGGTCACCGGCCGCCAGGTCCCAGGGGTGCAGTCCGCGCTCGTAATAGCCGTCGAGGCGGCCCGCGGCGACGTCGCACAGGTCGATCGCGGCCGATCCGCCGCGCCGGATGTCCCGCAGCCGCGGGACCAGCACGCGCGCCACGTCGGCCTGGTGCGCGCGGACGTCGGCGACGTAGTTGAACCCGGTCGACACGAGGGCCTGGTCGAGCGGCGGAGCGGGCCGGCAGCGCAGGGCGGCCCCGTCCCCGAAGGCGCCGCCCTTGGCGTACGCACCGCCGCCCAGGACCGCGTGGTACGTCTCCCGGCGCATCGGAGCCTCCACCACGCCCACGACCCGCTCGCCGTCCCGTTCGGCGGCGACGGAGACGGCCCAGGTCGGCAGGCCGTACAGATAGTTCACGGTGCCGTCGAGCGGGTCGATCACCCAGCGGATGCCGCTGCTGCCCTCGGAGCTGGCACCCTCCTCCCCGAGGAAGCCGTCCTCGGGGCGGCGCTCGGACAGGAAGCCGGTGATCAGTTTCTCGGCGGCGATGTCCATCTCGGTGACGACGTCCACCGGGCTGGACTTGGTCGCGGCCACCCCCAGGTCGGCGGGGCGGCCGTCGCGCAGCAGCGCTCCGGCCCGGCCGGCGACGTCCAGGGCGAGGTCGAGCAGTTCGGACAGCAGGGGGTCGGTCACGGCGCTCCCAAGAGGGGTGAGGAGGGGCTTGGCGGGTCGGTGGCGGCGTGCGTCAGGCGTACGGGCTGTCGGCGCCGGCGGCGGCCGGCCTGGCCACCCTGGCCGGGCAGCAGCCGGCCGGGCAGAGGTCGTGGCTCGCCCCGAGCGCCCCGAGCGCGCAGCGCCCGGGGCCGCGTCCCCGTTCGGCGGCGGCGCGCTCCAGCACGAGGTCGCGCACCGCGGCCGCGAACCTCGGGTCGTCGCCGACGGTCGCGGACCGGCGTACCGGCAGACCGAGCTCGGCGGCCTTCGCGGTGGCCTCGGTGTCGAGGTCGTAGAGGACCTCCATGTGGTCCGAGACGAAGCCGATGGGTGCCATCACCACGGCGGGTACGCCCTCGCCGTGCAGCGACTCCAGGTGATCGCAGATGTCGGGTTCGAGCCACGGGATGTGCGGGGCGCCGCTGCGGGACTGGTACACGAGCTGCCAGGGGTGTTCGACGCCGGTCCGCTCACGGACGGCATCGACGATCACCCGTGCCACGTCGAGGTGCTCGGCGACGTACGCGCCGCCGTCGCCGTGCGCCTCGGGCGGGCCGGAGGCATCGGCGGCCGACGTGGGGATGGAGTGCGTGGTGAAGGCGAGGTGCGCCCCGGCCCGTACGTCCTCGGGGAGGCCGGCCAGGGACGCGAGGACGCCGTCCACCATCGGCTCGACGAAGCCGGGGTGGTTGAAGTAGTGCCGCAGCTTGTCGACGCGCGGCACCGGCAGGCCTTCGGCCTCCAGGGCGGCCAGCGACTCGGCGAGGTTCTCGCGGTACTGCCGGCAGCCGGAGTAGGAGGCGTACGCGCTGGTCGCCAGGACGGCGATGCGCCGGTGCCCGTCCGCGGCCATCTCGCGCAGGGTGTCCGTCAGGTAGGGCGCCCAGTTGCGATTGCCCCAGTACACCGGCAGATCCAGTCCGTGATCCGCGAAGTCCTTGCGCAGGGCGTCGAGCAGCGCCCTGTTCTGGCCGTTGATCGGACTGACGCCGCCGAACAGGAAGTAGTGCTTGCCGACTTCCTTGAGCCGCTCCTCGGGGATGCCCCGGCCGCGGGTCACGTTCGCCAGGAACGGGACCACGTCGTCCGGGCCCTCGGGGCCTCCGAAGGAGAGCAGCAGCAGGGCGTCGTAGGGAGCGGGATCGCGCAGATCGGACATGACATCGATCCTGCCACCCGTTCCCGGGACCTCTCCCACCGACATCCGTCCCGCCCTCCGGCCGGTGGCTGGTGGGAGTGCGTGCGACGGCCGTGAGTATGATCCCCCTCCAACTGGCCGGGAGCCTGTCGTTCCTGGCCGTGGCGCTCTTTGCCGCGGGCCTCGCCATCGCACCGACGATGGTCACCACCATGGTCCTCGTCGAACGGCGCGTACCGCGCACGAGACCGACCGAGGGCGCGACCCGGACCAGCGCCGGGCTCGCCGTAGGTGGACGTTCGGCTCCCCGGCCACCGGCCGGCTGTTCGACGCCCGGGGTGAGGACGGGGTACGCGGGTGCCCGCCCCGGCGGGAGCGATCGCGGCCGCGACGGCGTTCCCGGGGGCACCGCCGGCTCAGTGGGCCGGTTCCTACGGAAGGGCGCGGGGAAGATGACCGACACCTACGCACGGACGACGAGCCCGTGGCGCAACTGGGCGGGGAACGTCACCGCCCGTCCGGTACGGACCGTGTCGCCCGCCTCCGTGGACGAGCTGGCCGAAGCGCTGCGCAGGGCGTCCGAGGACGGCCTGAAGGTCAAGCCGGTGGGCACCGGTCACTCCTTCACCGCGACGGCGGCAACCGACGGGCTGCTGATCCGCCCCGATCTGCTCACCGGCATCCGGGAGATCGACCGTGCGGCGATGACGGTGACCGTCGAGGCGGGCACCCCGCTGAAGCGCCTCAACACCGCGCTGGCCCGCGAGGGCCTCTCGCTCACCAACATGGGCGACATAATGGACCAGACCGTCGCCGGGGCCACCTCCACCGGCACCCACGGCACCGGACGTGACTCCGCGTCGATAGCCGCCCAGATCCGCGCCCTGGAGCTGGTCACGGCGGACGGCACGGTGCTGACCTGCTCGGAGACCGAGAACCCGGACGTCTTCGCCGTCGCCCGGATCGGGCTCGGAGCCCTGGGCGTCATCACCGCGATCACCTTCGCCGTGGAGCCGGTCTTCCTGCTCACCGCGCGCGAGGAGCCGATGCCCTTCGACAGGGTCACGGCCGACTTCGATCAGCTGGTGGCCGAGAACGAGCACTTCGAGTTCTACTGGTTCCCCCACACCGGCAACTGCAACACCAAGCGCAACAACCGCAGCGCGGGCCCCGCCGCTCCGCCCGGAAGGGTCAGCGGCTGGATCGAGGACGAGCTCCTCTCCAACGGCGTCTTCCAGGCCGCCTGTTCGCTCGGCCGGGCGGTGCCCGCCACGATCCCGTCGATCGCCAAGCTCTCCAGCCGCGCCCTGTCGGCCCGTACGTACACCGACATCCCGTACAAGGTGTTCACCAGCCCGCGCCGGGTGCGGTTCGTCGAGATGGAGTACGCCCTGCCGCGCGAGGCGGCCGTGGAGGCGCTGCGCGAGGTCAGGGCGATGGTCGAGCGTTCTCCGCTGAAGATCAGCTTCCCGGTGGAGGTGCGGACCGCGCCCGCGGACGACATCGCGCTCTCCACGGCCTCGGGCCGGGAGAGCGCGTACATCGCCGTCCACCTGTACCGGGGCACGCCCTACCAGTCGTACTTCACCGCGGTGGAGCGGATCATGACCGCCCATGGCGGCCGCCCGCACTGGGGCAAGATCAACACGCGGGACGCCGGTTACCTGGCCGGGGTGTACCCGCGGTTCGGCGAGTTCACGGCGGTCCGGGACCGGCTGGACCCGGACCGCCTCTTCGCCAACGACTACCTGCGCCGGGTCCTGGGCGACTGACCGCCGCCCGCGTTCACTCCCCGGTGTCCGTACCGGCGGGTCCGCGGTCCTGATCCGCCGGGGCGCTGCCCGTGCCCGCCGGGTCGGGGGCGGTGCTGCCGCCGTCATCGGTCCGGGTCGGGGTGGGCGTGGGCGACGGCTTCGTGCCGTCCCCCGCGGAGTCCGACGGCGAGGGGGTCGGCGTCGGGTCCCCCGTGGAGCTGTCCCCCTGGTCCGTCCGAGGGCTCCGGCTCTGTCCGTCCTTCGGGTCGGAGCCGGGCTCCGTGCTCTTGTCCTGGTCGGGGGCCGGGCTGTCCGCGGACGGGCCGGTGCTGTCCGACGGTGCCGGGCCGGCCGGGTCCGAGCCGCGGTCCCCGCGCACGACGGAGCCCACGGTCGTTCCCTGACCACCGCTCAGGTCGTTGCCGGAGACGAGTTCGAACGTGGTGATCCCGGCCATCGAGACGACGAACACCACGGCGGCCCCGAGCGCGGAGCGCTTCCAGCCGCGCATCCGGGTGCCGTGCGTGGTCGCATCCGAGAACGCCTCGTCGCCGGCGCCGGCCGGGAGCGGCCGGGCGCCGTCGATCGCCTTGATCAGCTGGGTGCGCCCCGGGTCGTCGGTAGCCCCGCGCAGGACCGTGGTGGCGTCCACGGCACGCAGAACGGTGGTGGCGTCCACGGCGCGCAGGACTGTGGTGTCGTCCGCGTCCTCGGGTGCGGCGGCCGTCGCGCCGACCTGACGCAGGACCGTGGTGGCGTCCGGTGCGCGCGGCACGGCGGCGGCGTCGGCGGATCCTTCCGCCTCCCGCACCGCGACCCGCGTCTCGGGGGTCCCCCACGTCCCGTCCCCGTCCCCGGCGTCGCGCGTCTGGCGCGTGTGCACGGTCACCTCACGGTCCGGGTGCTTCACCTGGACCGTGACCTCACGGATCTGTTCACCCGTACGACGGAAGAAGTGCTGGAAGACCGAGCCCCCACAGGTCGCCACGACGCTCATCACGCCGGCGCCCAGAATCGTTCCGTACACGCCCAGTTGCGAGGCCGCCACGGCTGCCGCGACCGCCGCCACGGCACTGCCCGCAACCTGGGGCAAGCTGAGATCTATCCGCCTTTCTCTGGGTTCTATGTCACTTTCCGGCTTCTGCACCATTTCCAGCCCTTGATTGACATCGCTCCCACCATGCAACACAAGGGACATTTGAGCGAAGCCGATAGTTCCGTTTACGGTGATTCTGTGAAGCAGGACACCCGGAAGGGGCATCCCGCGTCCAACTGGGTAGCTCAACTCCCGTGCCGCGCGAGAACTTCGACGGCGCGGCGGTCCACCCACGTGGCCCGAATGGAGTACTGTGGCGAGCCCTGGGGCCGGACTCCCGCGTGGAAGTCCGGGACCTTCGGGAGGGGGCCGAAGGAGGCACTCGATCCGGCGGCGCCGAGGCATCGCACGGGGGCCGGCTGCACGGAGTGACCAACGGTCACTTTGTGTTGCGCAAGAGGTCACCGTGCCACATCGGCGATCAAGGGCTCACGCCCGACACGCCGGGCAACACGGCAATGTTGTGGCAGGCTGCACCCGGGCAGGTCACACTCGACTAGCGGAAGCAGCGACGCACGTGACGTCGGCAGGCACCACCCGGGAGGTCCCCATGCCCGAACTGCGTGTCGTGGCCGTCTCCAACGACGGCACACGACTGGTGCTCAAGGCTGCGGACAGCACGGAGTACACGCTTCCGATCGACGAGCGGCTGCGAGCCGCCGTGCGCAACGACCGCGCGCGGCTCGGCCAGATCGAGATCGAGGTGGAGAGCCACCTCCGACCGCGTGACATCCAGGCCCGGATACGAGCCGGTGCCTCGGCGGAGGAAGTCGCTCAGTTCGCCGGTATTCCGGTCGACCGTGTCCGCCGCTTCGAGGGCCCCGTGCTCGCGGAGCGCGCCTTCATGGCCGAGCGGGCCCGGAAGACTCCTGTGCGCCGTCCGGGCGAGAACACCGGACCCCAGCTCGGCGAGGCGGTACAGGAGAGACTCCTGCTGCGCGGCGCCGACAGGGAGACCGTCCAGTGGGACTCCTGGCGCCGCGACGACGGCACCTGGGAGGTCCTCCTGGTGTACCGGGTCGCCGGTGAGCCGCACTCCGCGAGCTGGACGTACGACGCCCCGCGCCGGCTCGTCCAGGCCGTGGACGACGAGGCGCGCTCGCTGATCGGCGAGACCGACGACGTCGCCGCGCCCGAACCCAGCTTCCCGTTCGTTCCGCGGATCGCCCGGCTGCCGCGCGACCGGCCGCTGGACCGCGCCCTGGACCGTCAGATCGAGCGCCCCGCCCCGCCTCCGCCGCCGGAGCCGGAGGAGCGCGTCGGCGGGGTCACGGCGAGCGAACGCGATTCGCTCACCAGCCTGCTGGAGGCCGTGCCCAGCTTCCGCGGTGACATGGTCGTACCGGAACGCCCGTCGCCGCCGGAGCCCCCGGCGATCGAACCGGCCGCGCAGGAGCCCGAGGCCGAGGAACCGCCCGCCCCGGCCGCCTCCGCCGGTGCCGGTTCCGCCTACGCGGACGTGCTGATGCCTCGCGCGGTGGCCGGTCACCGTGACCGGCTGACCGGTACGACGGACCGGCAGGCCGAGGCGGACGGTGTCCGGCCGGGCCGCCGGGCCGCGGTGCCGAGCTGGGACGAGATCGTCTTCGGCACGCGCCGCAAGAAGCAGGACTGACGCGGGGTGCCCGCGGCATGACGAGGGCCCGTACGCGATCGTGTACGGGCCCTCGTTCGGCGCCCGGAGCGTACGCGCCGGCTCCGCTGCGGCCCGCCGCCCCGTTACCTGGGGTCCGGGCCCGTGGCGACCGGGCGGGAGGCGTCGCCCGACCACTGCGACCAGGAGCCCGCGTAGAGAGCTCCCGTGAATCCGGCGATCTCCAGCGCCAGCACCTCGTGGGCGCCGGAGACCCCCGAACCGCAGTAGACACCGACGTCTCCGATGTCCTCGGTGGCGCCCAGCGCCGAGAACCGGGAAGCCAGCCGCTCGGCGGGGTGGAAACGTCCGTCCGTGCCCACGTTCTCCGTGGTGGGGGCCGAGACCGCGCCGGGGATGTGCCCGCCGACCCGGTCGATCGGCTCCACATCGCCCCGGTAGCGCTCGGCGGCGCGCGCGTCGAGCAGCAGGCCCGAGCGGGCTGTGGCCGCCGCACCGTCCGCGTCCAGCAGGGGAAGCGCGCCCGGTTCCGGGACGAAGTCGCCCTCGGTGGGCGCCGGCGTCTCCTTCGACAGTTCGCCGGTCCAGGCGGCGAGACCGCCGTCCAGCACCCGGACGTCGCGGTGCCCCGCCCAGCGCAGCAGCCACCAGGCCCGGGCGGCCGCCCAGCCGAGGCCGCCGTCGTACACGATCACCGAACTGTCCCGGTTGATCCCGGCGCGGCGCATCACCGCACCGAATTCCGCCGGCTCGGGAAGCGGGTGACGGCCGCCGCTGCCCGCCGGGCCGGCGAGTTCTGCCTCCAGATCCACGAAGACGGCCCCGGGAATGTGCCCGGCCTCGTAGTCGGGCAGGCCGTGCGGACCACCCAGCCGCCAACGTACGTCCAGGAGCACCGGCGGACGTGGCCCCGCCGACTCGCTCACACATTCGGATGCGGAGATGATGGGCTTCATGGGAGCCATCCTCGCGCAGTTACCTGCCCACCCGTAACAACGGCGAAATGGCCGTACCGCAACAAATGAGACCTCCTCCGTCGAGTTCACGGAAAGTGCGGCGCGGCCGGGGCGCATCGGGCGCCGGGTGGTGCAAGCATCTGCACGGGGCGTACACATCCCGTACCGCACGACGGCGCGCAGGCCCGTTCCCCCGTACGGCCACCACGATGGTCCGAGGAGAGAGTGACGATGACCGAGGCTGCCGCTCGGCGTAAACCCGGAACACCTTGCTGGGTGAGCCTGATCGTGCACGGCCTGGACACGACCCAGAACTTCTACGCCGAACTGTTCGGCTGGGAGTTCGGACCGGGCCCGGAGCAGCTGGGACCGTATGTCCGGGCACTGATCGACGGGAAGGAGGTGGCCGGCATCGGACAGCTGCCTCCCGACCGGCACCTCCCGATCGCCTGGACGACCTATCTGGCCACCGACGACGCCGATCTCACGGCGGAGACGATCCGGGCCTGCGGCGGCACGGTGGGCGTCGGACCGCTCGACGCGGGCGAGGCGGGCCGGATGGCCATCGCCTCCGACCCCGGCGGGGCGGTCTTCGGGATCTGGCAGGCCGCCCGTCATGTCGGCACCGCGCTGGCGGGAGCGCCCGGCACACCCGTCTGGAACGAGCTGGTGACCCGGGAGACGGCGACGGTCGCCAAGTTCTACCAGGCGGTCTTCGGCTACGAGACGGAGGCCGTGGTCTCGGCCGACTTCGACTATCAGACCCTGCATCTGGACGGCCGCCCGGTCGCCTCGCTGCACGGCGTGGGCCACGGCCTGCCGCGGGACCGCGGACCGCACTGGATGACGTACTTCGACGTCGCCGACACGGACGCGGCGGCGCAGCACGTGGTGGAGCTCGGCGGGCACATCCTCCAGCCCCCCAGGGACGGGGCCGGCGGCAGGCTGGCGACGGTCGCGGACCCGGAGGGCGCGGCGTTCACGATCGTGTCATCGGCGGAGCGCTGAGACGCGTACCCGAGCGATCGGGAAGGGGCCTGAAACGGCCGCCCCGTCAGGCCGGGTTGACCGGCAGGACGTCCGGGGACAGGGCACCCGCGTTCGCGGACGCGCTGGTCATGCGGCGGCGGTGATGGCTGCGGCAGAGGACCTCGTAGCCGACGTCCTTCGCCGGCCGGTCGACGTCGCCGACGACGACCTGGGCGCCCTCGACGACCATCTGACCGCCCACCGTCCGCGCGTTGTGAGTGGCACGCGCGCCGCACCAGCAAAGGGCCTCCACCTGGAGGGCCTCTATGCGGTCGGCGAGCTCGATCAGCCGCTGGGAGCCGGGGAAGAGCTTGGTGCGGAAGTCCGTGGTGATGCCGAAGGCGAAGACGTCCAGAGCCAGGTCGTCCACCACCCGGGCCAGTTCGTCGATCTGTTCCGGGGCGAGGAACTGCGCCTCGTCGACGATCACGTAGTCCACCCGGCCGCCCTGGGAGAGCCGGCCGACGACGTACGCGTACAGGTCCATGCCCTCGGCGGCCTCGACCGCCTCCGTGACCAGGCCGAGCCGGGAGGACAACTTCCCCTCCCCCGCCCGGTCGTCACGGGTGAAGATCACACCTTGCAGACCGCGGGCCGACCGGTTGTGGCCGATCTGCAGCGCCAGCGTGCTCTTTCCGCAGTCCATCGTTCCGGAGAAGAACACAAGCTCGGGCATGAGGGGTTGAGCACCTTTCGGGACGGGCGGGGAGCAGGACGGCAGCGCCGGGACGTGTTCCGGAAGCCTTCCGCCCGCGGGGCAGGGGACGTTCGGCACACGCCCTAGGAGCGTACTTCGAGGAGCGGGACGAGTTGCTCGACGGGGGTCATCGAGCCGTGCATGCCGACCATCGCCGACTCGTGGGGCTCGTTGTCGGAAGCGGTGATGACGACGTCGTCGTGGGCCGCCGCGACCACGTCGCCGATCCGGCCGGTGACCCGTTCGTCGATCCGGGGGCCGAACCAGCCGGCTGCGACGGCCTCGTCCCGGCTCGCCACCCAGAACTGCTCGCCGAGGACCTCGCGCCAGACGGCCAGTACGTCGGCCTCGGCTCCCGGGACGGCGTACACATGGCGGGCGCGGCCCTCGCCGCCGAGCAGCGCGACACCCGCGCGCAGCTCCCAGTCCTCGTCGAAGTCGATCCTGGACTGTTCGTCGAACGGGATGTCGATCATGCCGTGGTCGGCGGTGATGTAGAGCGCCGAACGCGGCGGGAGCTGCTCGGCCAGGCGTCTGGCCAGTCCGTCGACGTGCATCAGCTGTCCGCGCCAGGCGTCGGAGTCGATACCGAAGCGGTGCCCCATGCCGTCGACCTCGCTGTAGTACGTGTAGACGAGCGAGCGGTCCCCGGCGGCCAGCCGCTGGGCGGCCACGTCCATCCGGTCCTCGCCGGTCAGCCGGCCCAGGAACGAGCCGCCGCTGAGCGCGACCTTGGTGAGCGGCGTCTGCTCGAAGGCGGGTGCGGAGACCTGCGCGGTGCGCACTCCGGCCGCGTCGGCGAGCGAGAAGACGGTGGGGTACGGCTGCCAGACCCTGGGCTCCGACCAGGGCCGCCAGCGGAGCTGGTTCATCAGCGCGCCGGTCGCCGGATTGCGCACGGAGTAACCGGTCAGGCCGTGCTCGCCGGGGGGCAGTCCGGTGCCGACGGAGGCCAGCGACGTGGCCGTGGTGGCCGGGAAACCCGCCGTGATCGGGCGGCCCGTGCCGCCGCGCGAAGTGGGCAGCAGGGAGTGCAGGAAGGGGGCCTCGTCCGGATGCGACCGGATCTGCTCCCAGCCGAGGCCGTCGATCAGGAAGACGCAGTTGCGGTCGGCGGGGGTGAGTTCGGCGATCGCCGCCGTGAACCCGGGGACGCCCTGTCCGGCGACGAGCGTGGGCAGCAGATCGGCGAGCGAGCCACTGCCGTACTCGGGCACGGGGGCGGTCTCGACAGGGAGCAGTACGGGGTCCTGCCAGGCCGGCTGGACCATCAGCGGCCGGCCGCCCCGGTCGCGGCCGTGGCCTCGGAGAGGGCCTGGGCGAAGGCCAGCGTCTGGCGCACGGTGTCGGGGCCGTCGCCGGCCTCGCTGACCCGCAGGCTCAGGTCGTCGGCGGTGGAGCTGCCGGTGTAGCCGTGGTCGGCCTCGCAGTTGGTGTCGCCGCAGGCGGCGGGCTCCAGGTCGATCCGGGAGACCGCGCCCCAGCCGATGGTCAGGACGACCTCGCGGGGCAGCGTGCCGGGGACGTACTTCTCCGGGTTGGCCACGACGCGGCTGACCACCACCGATGAGATCCGGTCGAGCTTGACCGACTCGGTGGAGGTGGTGGCGTAGGGCGTCGGTGAGCTGGTGTCGGCGTTCTGCTCGTCGGTGTGGCTGACGACGAAACGGTTGTCCGTGAGCACCAGGACCGTGACGTGCCGGCGCACCTCGTTGGAGTCGAAGGTGGTCTCCTGGTGCACCAGGTACGAAGAGACCGGCTCACCACCCACGGCGGCCTCCACCGCCTCGGCCACGAGGGCCGGGTAGTAGCCGCTGCGCTCGATCGCCGCGCGCAGCCCCTGGGTCGTCGTACCGGTCTTAGCCATACGGACCATCCTACGGGGGGCTGATGGCTGCCGGGGACCTCCCGCCCGCCCCGCGCCGGGGGGCCGGGTCAGTAGTTGGAGAGGCGGCGCGGGCCGAGGTCGGTACGGGCCGGGGGCGGCGAGAGCCGGACGCTCGCTCCGAGGACCGTCAGTCCCTGGGTGGCGACCACGACCGGTTCCAGCGCGATGGAGACCACCTCGGGGTGGTCGTCGACCAGCAGGGAGACCCGGAGCAGCAGTTCCTCCAGCGCCGCGGTGTCCACGGGGGCCGAGCCGCGCCAGCCGAAGAGGACCGGGGCGGCCCGGATGGAGCGGATCAGCTCGGCGGCGTCCCGGTCGGTTGCGGGGACCAGCCGGTGGGCGGTGTCGCCGAGGAGTTCGGATGGCGCGCCCGCCAGGCCGAAGGAGAGGACGGCACCCGCCGCCGGATCGATGGTGGCCCGTACGACGGTGTCGACACCACGCGGGGCCATGGCCTGCACGACGGGCCTGAGCTCGGCGGGCTTGCCCAGCAGTTCGGTCAGTTCGCCGTAGGCGCGGCGCAGCGCGGACTCGGTGGCGAGGTCGAGCCGGACACCGCCGAGGTCTGCGCGGTGGCGCAGGTGGGGCGCCGTGGTCTTCAGCGCCACCGGGTAGCCGAGCCGCGCGGCGGCGGCGACGGCCGCCTCGGCGTCGGGGGCGGGCAGCGTGGGCCGGACGGTGATGCCGTAGGCGGCCAGGAGTTCGCGGGCCTCGTCGTGCTCCAGGGGCCTGCCGCGGGGGTCGGGGTCCGGGCCGAGCAGTGCCTCGATGCGGGCGGCCGCGCCCGGTTCGTCGATGGTGTCGTCGAGGAACTCGGGCACCTTGCCGGGGATGGCGGCCTGACGCCGCCACTGGGCGTACTTCACTGCTTCGGCGAGCGCCCGGACGGCACGTTCGGCGGCGGGGTAGGCGGGAATCCGTCCGGTGGCGCGGACGCCTTCGGACCCGGCGGCGGGGGCGTCGGCGGGCGCGGGCGTCACCGGGGGCGCGGGCGGAGGCGTGGCGGGGGCGCCGGATGGTCGTACCGGTGCCGGGACGCCGGGCGCCGGCGGTACGGGCCGCTGCTGGGCCACCGTGCTGGTGGCGGCGGCCAGCGCCTCGGCGAGGCCGCCGATCTCGACATGGACGACGGCCACGGGCTTGGCGGGGCCCGCGGCGGCGGCCGAGTGCAGGGCGGTGGCCAGCACCTCGCCGTCGCCCGACTCCGCCTCGCCGTCCTCGCCCACCCACGGGATCGCCGTCACGATCACCGCGTCGCAGCCCTCGTCGGCCAGTGCGCCGGCCAGTGCGTCCCGGAAGTCCTGCGGGGTGGCGGCCGTGGTGAGGTCGCGCGGCGGACGGGGCCGCAGCCCCTCGGCGAGGCAGGCGTCGTACGTGAGCAGGCCGAGGGACTCGGAGTTGCCGAGGATGGCGACGCGTCCGCCCGCCGGGAGCGGCTGGTCCGCGAGGAGCAGGCCCGCGTCGACCATCTCGGTGACCGTGTCGACGCGGATGACGCCCGCCTGTCGCATCAGCGCGGAGACGGTGGCGTCCGGGATCCGGCTGATGGGTACGGCGTGGCCGGGCGGGGTGGAGCCGCTGTGCCGGGCGCCCTTCACGACGACCACCGGCTTGACCGCGGCGGTGCGGCGGGCGAGGCGGGTGAACTTGCGGGGGTTGCCGAGCGATTCGAGGTACAGCAGGGCGACGTCGGTGTCCGGGTCCTCGTACCAGTACTGGAGGAAGTCGTTGCCGGAGATGTCGGCACGGTTGCCGGCCGAGATGAAGGTGGAGAGTCCGGCGCCGCGGCGGTAGAGCCCGGAGAGCAGGGCGATGCCGATCGCGCCGGACTGGGTGAACAGGCCGATGCGTCCGGAGGCGGGCCGTTCGGGGGCGAGTGAGGCGTTCAGCCGGACGGCTTCGGAGTTGTTGATGATGCCGAAGGCGTTCGGGCCGATGATCCGCATGCCGTACGAGCGGGCCTGGCGCACCAGTTCGCGCTGCCGTTCGCGGCCCTCGGCTCCCCACTCGGCGTATCCGGCGGAGAGGACGACCAGTCCCTGGACGCCGTGCTCCCCGCAGTCCGCCACGGCTTCGGGCACCCGTTCGGCGGGGACGGCGACGACTGCGAGGTCGACGGGTTCGCCGATTTCACCGAGGGAGCGGTGGGCGGGCACCCCGTCGATGGTCACCTGGTCGGCGGCGAAGGCGCTGTTCACCGCGTAGGTGCGGCCGGTGAAGCCCGCGCCGAGGAGGTTGCGCAGGACCGTACGGCCGACCCCGCCGGGGTTGCGGCCGGCGCCGATGACGGCGACGGAGCCCGGGGCGAGCAGCCGCTGCACGGACCGGGCCTCGGCGCGCTGTTCACGGGCGCGCTGGACGGCGAGCGACTCGGCGGTCGGTTCGAGGTCCAGGGTGAGGTGGACCGAGCCGTCCTCGAAGCTGCGCTGCTGGGTGTATCCGGCGTCCCGGAACACCTTGATCATCTTGTTGTTGGCGGGCAGCACCTCGGCGGCGAAGCGCCGGATGCCGCGCTCGCGGGCGACGGCCGCGATGTGTTCGAGCAGCGTGGAGGCGACCCCGCGGCCCTGGTGCGCGTCCTGGACGAGGAAGGCGACCTCGGCCTCGTCCGCCGGTACCGAGGCGGGCCTGCCCTGCGCGTCAATGCGGTCGTAGCGGACCGTGGCGATGAACTCGCCGCCCACCGTGACGGCGAGCCCCACCCGGTCGACGTAGTCGTGATGGGTGAAGCGGTGGACGTCCTTCGCGGAGAGCCGGGGGTAGGGAGCGAAGAAGCGGTAGTACTTCGACTCGGGCGAGACCTGTTCGTAGAAGCTGACCAGCCGTTCGGCATCGTCCGTGGTGATCGGCCTGATCCGCGCGGTGCCGCCGTCGCGGAGCACCACGTCCGCCTCCCAGTGATCGGGGTAGGCGTGATGCGGACTCTGCTCCACAGAGGGCTCCATGGGCAAAGCCTACGGCCCTGTCAGCGGTCGCGTGGGGGGCGGGGCCGGGGCAGTCTGGGGGTGGCCGGCCGGCGGCGGGACGCGGGCCGGGGACGGGCCGAAGGTCCGGCCGGAGCATTGCACACTGCATGAGAGACTGGTCTAGACAACCATTGATTCGTGAAGGGCAGAACCATGGCTGAGCGCCGCGTCAACGTCGGTTGGGCCGAGGGCCTGCACGCCCGCCCCGCATCCATCTTCGTCCGTGCCGCCACGGCCTCCGGTGTCCCCGTGACCATCGCCAAGGCAGACGGCAACCCGGTGAACGCCGCGTCCATGCTCGCGGTGCTCGGGCTCGGCGCGCAGGGCGGCGAGGAGATCATCCTCGCCTCCGAGGCCGACAACGCCGAGGCCGCTCTGGACCGTCTGTCCAAGCTGGTCGCCGAGGGGCTCGACGAGCTTCCGGAGACCGTCTGATCCGACGGTCCCGACCGCCGGAATTCCTGCGGAAGAGCCGCGACACCCCCGACCGGGAGTCGCGGCTCTTTCGTTTGCGCAAGCAGTCCGGCCCATCGGTACGAACCATTGGCGCGACGCCGCCGGATAAATTCGGGGCAGCAGAAAGAAAGCCCGCCCGGAAAGCCCCGGCAAATAGCCGCTCTTTGTATACGGCGTCATTGTTAATGCTGTCCGCTCGGGGTGTTTACGGCATGTTGCGAAGTCCTCACCCGGCCTGCGCGCGGGACGGTGCCGGAGCCCGGCCGGTCGGGGCGGCGCAGCCGGTGCGCGGCGGTGGCCCGCTCGGCGTGCTGGGCGGCCAGTGCTCTCGCCCGTTCCGCGTCGCCGCGCGCCACCGCGTCCACGATGGCCCCGTGCTCGGCCCAGGAGTCGGCGGGGCGGGCAGGCTGGTCCACCGCGTACATCCAGGCGATCTTGTGCCGGAGCTGGGTGAGCAGCGCGATCAGGCCGGGGCTGCCGGAGGCCTGGGCAAGCGTCTCGTGGAACCAGCCGCCCAATGACCGCAGGTCCTCGCCCTCGCCCCGGCGGGCCCGCTCCTGGCCCAGCCGGACCAGGCCGCGCAACACCTTGAGGTGGGCGTCGGTGCGCCGCTGGGCGGCGCGGGCCGCGCCGAGCGGCTCCAGCAGCATCCGGACCTCCAGGAGGTCGGCGGCCTCCTGCTCGTCGGGCTCCGCCACGCAGGCCCCGGCGTGCCTGCGGGTGACCACGAAACCCTCGGACTCCAGGGTGCGCAACGCTTCGCGCACCGGGACGCGGGAGACCCCGTAGCGGCGCGCGAGCACCTCCTCGGTGAGTCGGCTGCCGCGTTCGAAGACACCGGAGACGATGTCGTCACGGATTGCCGTGCATACCGAATGCGCCGGAATGCGCATGTCCGAACCTCCGCCTTAATCCCCGCGGAACGCGGCCGATCGACGCCTGTCCTGTGACTCTATTGCAATGCGCTCGCATTTCCGATGCCGGGTGGAAATTCATGAATATCTTTTGGCCGTGCGGCCGGGTACGACGAAGGCCCCGGCACGGTGCCGGGGCCTTCGTCGAGGATTTCGTGCCGTCAGAGACTGACGCCGTGTGCGCGCAGGTAGGCGACCGGGTCCATGTCGGAGCCGTACGAGGGTGTGGTGCGGGCCTCGAAGTGGAGGTGCGGGCCGGTGGAGTTGCCGGTGGAGCCGGAGAGACCGATCTGCTGCCCCTGGCCGACGCTCTGGCCGACGGAGACGCCGATCGAGGAGAGGTGGCCGTACTGGGTGTACGTGCCGTCCGTCATCCGGAGCACGATGTTGTTGCCGTACGCGCCGCCCCAGCCGGCCTCGACGACCGTGCCGGCGCCGACGGCGACGACGGAGGTGCCGGACGCGGCGTGGAAGTCGACGCCGGAGTGGCTGCCGGAGGACCACAGGGAGCCGCTGGACTTGTATCCGGTGCTCACGTACGAACCGGCGACGGGGAGCTGGAAGGTACCCAGCCTGGCGCGCTCGGCGGAGCGGGCGGCACGCGCCTTGCTCTCCCGGGCCTTCTTGGCGCGGGCGGCGGCCTTGGCCTTCGCGGCCGCCCTGGCCTTCGCCTCGGCCTTCTTCTTCGCCTCGACCTTCACCTTCGCCGCGACGTCCGCCTGATGCTGCTGCTCGTCCGCCTGGGCGGCGATCCGCTCGGCGAGGTCCCCCTCGATCGAGATGACCTGGGTGAGGCCGGTCTCGCCGGTGGCGGGGGTCTCGGTGTCCGCGGCGAGGGCCGGAGAGGCCATGGAGCCGATGACGCCGGTGGTGGCCAGGGTCGCGATGCCGACGGCCTTCGCACCGCAGCGCGTCAGACGGCTCGGGGCACGATGCTTCCCGGTGGCACGGGTGAACGCCATGAAGTGGCTGGTCCTTTCCTTCCCTCTCGCCTACCGGGTTAGCTGACGGGTTCGGAGCAGGAAGGTCTCCTACGGACCCCCGGCGCCACAGAGGCACGGGCATCCGATTCACCCCAGGGACTGCGTGGGTCCCCGGCTCCCCAGGGCTCGCGCCTGACGGGGACTCGGCGATGGCTGCCCGGTACGTCGCGGATGCGGCATACGAGTGGCGGACAGCCGGGCCGACGCTAGACGGGGGCACTTCCCCCCACCAAACGGACAGGCGGTTTTGTAGCACATCCCACAGGGCAGACAGGCAACCTCTCCCCCAAAGCAGACAAAAGGGGCGGGGCTCGGCGGTTGGTGATCCGCCGGGCCCCGCCCTTTGCCCCGTTATCGGGGTGGGTGACCGGTCAGCCGGTGACGACCGACACCTCGCCGATACCGAGCGCCCTGACGGGCTCCTCGATCTGCGCGGCGTCCCCGACGAGGACCGTGACCAGCCGGTCCCCCGGGAAGGCGTTGACCACGGCCGCGGTCGCCTCCACCGTGCCGGTGTCGGCCAGGCGCGCGTACAGCTGCGCCTGGTAGTCGTCCGGCAGATGCTGCTCGACCTGGTCGGCGAGGGTGGCCGCGACCGAGGCCGCCGTCTCGAACTTCAGCGGCGCGACGCCCACGAGGTTCTGCACGGCCGTCTCGCGTTCGGCGTCCGTCAGGCCCTCCGCGGCCAGGGTCCGCAGCACCTTCCACAGGTCATCGAGCGCCGGACCGGTGGACTCGGTGTCCACCGAGCCGCTGATGGCCAGCATCGCGGCACCGGTCGCCCCCGTCGCGGAATCGCGTGCCGAGGAGCGCAGCACCTGGGCGAAGGCGCGGACGCCGTAGGTGTAGCCCTTCTCCTCACGCAGCACGCGGTCGAGCCGGGAGGTGAGCGTGCCGCCCAGGCAGTAGGTGCCGAGCACCTGGGCCGGCCAGACGCTGTCGTGCCGGTCGGCGCCGATCCGGCCGATCAGGAGCTGCGTCTGAACCGCGCCGGGACGGTCCACGATGACCACCCTGCCGGTGTCGTCGGCGGTGATCGGCGGAACCGGACGGGGCTCGGCCGTGTTGCCCGACCAGTCACCGATGGTCTCGGCGAGCAGCGCGTCCAGATCGATGCCGGTGAGGTCACCGACGACCACGGCGGTCGCGGTGGACGGCCGGACATGGGCGTCGTAGAAGGCGCGCACGGCCGCGGAGTCGATCCGCTCCACGGTCTCCTCGGTGCCCTGGCGCGGGCGCGACATCCGGGCCGTGGCCGGGAAGAGCTCCTTGGAGAGCTGCTTGGCGGCGCGCCGGGCGGGGTTGGCCTGCTCGTGCGGGATCTCGTCGAGCCGGTTGTTCACCAGCCGCTCGATCTCGCTGTCGGCGAAGGCCGGTGCCCGCAGGGCCTCGGCGACCAGGCCGAGCGCCTTGGCCAGCCGGGAGGCGGGCACCTCCAGGGAGACCCGGACGCCGGGGTGGTCGGCGTGGGCGTCCAGCGTGGCGCCACATCGCTCCAGCTCGGCGGCGAACTCCTCGGCACTGTGCTTGTCGGTGCCCTCGGACAGGGCGCGCGACATGATCGTCGCCACCCCGTCCAGCCCCTGAGGCTCGGCCTCCAGGGGGGCTTCCAGGAAGATCTCGACGGCGACGACCTGCTGGCCGGGGCGGTGGCAGCGCAGCACCGTGAGGCCGTTGGGCAGGGCGCCACGCTCGGGAGCGGGGAAGGCCCAGGGCCTGGCCGCTCCGGGGGCGGGCTGCGGGTGGTACTCCATCGAGACTCCAGTCGCGGCAGCGTCGGTCACTTGTCCGCTCCTTCGTGAGCGTCGGTGTCGTTGGCGGCGCCGTCAGCCACCTCTTCGGTGGGCTCCGACGGCTCCAGGGGCTCGTAGACCAGCACCGCCCGGTTGTCGGGGCGCAGCTGGGCCCTGGCGGCCGTCCGGACCTCCTCGGCGGTGACGTCGAGCACCCGGTGCACGGCGGTCAGGGCGAGCTGCGGGTCACCGAACAGCACGGCGAACCTGCACAGTTCGTCGGCACGGCCGGCGACCGTGCCGAGACGGTCCAGCCACTCGCGCTCCAACTGGGCCTGCGCACGCTCCATTTCCTCGGGCGAGGGGCCCTCATCGGCGAACCGGGCGAGCTCCTCGTCGACCGCGGTCTCGATCTGCGCCACCTCGACACCGCCGGACGTCTTGACGTCCAGCCAGCCGAGCGAGGGCGCACCGGCCAGCCGCAGCAGCCCGAATCCGGCCGCGACGGCCGTGCGGTCGCGGCGGACCAGCCGGTTGTGCAGCCGGGACGACTCGCCGCCGCCCAGCACCGTCAGTGCGAGATCCGCGGCGTCGCACTCCCGGGTGCCGTCGTGCGGCAGCCGGTAGGCGGCCATCAGGGCACGCGCCGGAACCTCCTCGCGGACCTCCTCGCGCAGCTCACCACCGATGACCTCGGGCAGGGCGCCGTCCCGCGGCGGCTGCTTGCCGTCGTGGGAGGGGATGGTGCCGAAGTACTTCTCGATCCAGGCGAGCGTCTGCTCGGGGTCGATGTCGCCGACGACCGAGAGCACCGCGTTGTTGGGCGCGTAGTACGTACGGAAGAAGGTCCGCGCGTCGTCGAGGGTCGCCGCGTCCAGGTCCGCCATCGAGCCGATCGGCGTGTGGTGGTACGGGTGGCCCTCCGGGTAGGCGAGGGCGGTCAGGCGCTCGAACGCGGTGCCGTACGGGACGTTGTCGTAGCGCTGGCGGCGCTCGTTCTTGACGACGTCGCGCTGGTTCTCCATGGACTCCTCGTCGAGCGCGGCGAGCAGTGAGCCCATCCGGTCGGCCTCGAGCCACAGGGCCAGCTCCAGCTGGTGCGTGGGCATCGTCTCGAAGTAGTTGGTCCGCTCGAAGCTGGTGGTGCCGTTGAGGGAGCCGCCTGCGCCCTGTACCAGCTCGAAGTGGCCGTTCCCCTTGACCTGGCCCGAGCCCTGGAACATCAGGTGCTCGAAGAGGTGAGCCAGACCGGTGCGTCCCTTGACCTCGTGGCGCGAGCCGACGTCGTACCAGAGGCACACCGCGGCGACCGGAGTCAGATGGTCCTCCGAGAGCACCACGCGCAGGCCGTTGGCCAGACGGTGCTCGGTCGCTGTCAAGCCGCCGGAGCCGGCCTGGGCTGTGGCCGTGTGACCCATGGGCATGTACGTCCCTTCGATCGCGATACTGAATGTGTTGCGAGACCTGCCACTGTAGGCAGGCGCACCGACACCTGGCGAAGTATCCGTGCCGCGCACGTCACCGGAAATGCCCGTCCCGACCCCCTCGGGACGGGTGGAGAACCCTCTTTGGGACGGGTCGAGGTCGGAGTTGTCAGTGCGGCGGTCCACAATGGTCCGCGTCAGAACCTGAGGTTGCCCGAACAGAATCCGTGAAGGAGTCGCAGCAGCGATGGCCCGCCGCAGCACGAAGACCCCGCCGCCGGACGACTTCGAGGAGAAGATCCTCGACATCGACGTCGTCGACGAAATGCAGGGCTCCTTCCTTGAGTACGCGTACTCGGTGATCTACTCACGGGCCCTGCCGGACGCCCGTGACGGCATGAAGCCGGTGCACCGCCGCATCGTGTACCAGATGAATGAGATGGGCCTGCGCCCGGACCGCGGCTACGTGAAGTGTGCCCGCGTCGTCGGCGAGGTCATGGGTAAGCTGCACCCGCACGGGGACGCGTCGATCTACGACGCGCTCGTGCGGATGGCGCAGCCGTTCTCCATGCGGCTCCCCCTCGTCGACGGACACGGAAACTTCGGCTCGCTCGGCAACGACGACCCGCCGGCCGCCATGCGGTACACCGAGTGCCGGATGGCCGACGCGACGTCGTTGATGACGGAGTCGATCGACGAGGACACCGTCGCTTTCCAGTCGAATTACGACGGCCAGGAGCAGGAGCCCGTCGTCCTGCCGGCCGCCTATCCCAACCTCCTGGTCAACGGCACGACCGGGATCGCTGTCGGCATGGCGACCAACATGCCGCCGCACAACCTGGGCGAGGTCATCGCCGCCGCCCGCCACCTGATCAAGCATCCGGGCGCGGACCTGGAGACCCTGATGCGGTTCGTCCCCGGCCCCGACCTGCCGACCGGCGGCCGGATCGTGGGCCTCGGCGGCATCAAGGACGCCTACGCCGGCGGCCGTGGCTCGTTCAAGATCCGCGCCACCGTCGCCGTGGAGAACGTGACGGCCCGGCGCAAGGGCCTGGTCGTCACCGAACTGCCCTTCAGCGTCGGTCCGGAGAAGGTGATCGCCAAGATCAAGGACCTGGTCTCGGCGAAGAAGCTCCAGGGCATCGCGGACGTCAAGGACCTCACCGACCGCTCGCACGGGCTGCGCCTGGTCATCGAGATCAAGAACGGTTTCGTGCCGGAGGCCGTTCTGGAGCAGCTCTACAAGCTGACGCCGATGGAGGAGTCCTTCGGCATCAACAACGTGGCGCTGGTGGACGGGCAGCCGCTCACCCTGGGCCTCAAGGAGCTCCTGGAGGTCTATCTCGACCACCGCTTCGACGTGGTGCGCCGGCGCAGCGAGTTCCGCAGGACCAAGCGCCGCAACCGGCTGCACCTGGTCGAGGGCCTGCTCGTCGCGCTCGTCGACATCGACGAGGTCATCCGGCTCATCCGGTCCAGCGACAACTCGGCGCAGGCGAAGGACCGGCTCATCGAGCACTTCTCGCTGAGCGAGGTCCAGACGCAGTACATCCTGGACACCCCGCTGCGCCGGCTCACCCGGTTCGACCGGATCGAGCTGGAGAGCGAGCGGGACCGGCTCAACGCCGAGATCGACGAGCTGACCGCGATCCTCGAATCGGACACCGAGCTGCGCAAGCTGGTCTCCACCGAACTGGCCGCGGTCGCCAAGAAGTTCGGCACCGACCGTCGTACGGTGCTGCTGGAGTCGGCCGGTTCGCAGATCGCGGCGGTGCCGCTGGAGGTCGCGGACGACCCGTGCCGGGTGCTGCTGTCCTCGACCGGTCTGCTGGCCCGTACGGCCAACAGCGACCCGATCGTCTTCGCCGAGGACGCCAAGCGCGCCAAGCACGATGTGATCGTGTCGGCGGTGCCGGCCACGGCCCGTGGCGACGTCGGCGTGGTCACCTCGACGGGGCGGCTGATGCGGCTCGCGGTGATCGATCTGCCGCAGCTGCCGGACACCCATGCGGCTCCCAACCTCTCGGGCGGGGCGATGGTGGCCGAGTTCCTCACCCTGGAGGCGGACGAGGAGGTCGTCTGCCTCACCACGCTCGACGAGTCCTCACCGGGGCTGGCGATCGGCACCCTGCAGGGCGTCGTGAAGCGTGTGGTGCCGGACTATCCGGCCAACAAGGACGAGCTGGAGGTCATCTCCCTCAAGGACGGTGACCGGATCGTCGGCGCGGTGGAGCTGCGTACCGGCGAGGAGGACCTGGTCTTCATCACCTCCGAGGCGCAGTTGCTGCGCTATCCGGCGGCGCAGGTGCGGCCGCAGGGAAGGCCGGCCGGCGGCATGGCGGGCGTGAAGCTCGCGGAGGGCGCGGAGGTGCTCTCGTTCGCGGCGGTGGATCCGGCCGCGGACGCCATGGTGTTCACGGTCGCCGGTTCGCACGGCACGCTGGACGACTCCGTGCTGACGTCCAAGTTCACCCCGTTCGACCAGTACCCGCGCAAGGGCCGGGCCACCGGCGGGGTGCGCTGTCAGCGGTTCCTCAAGGGCGAGGACGTGCTGGTGTTCGCCTGGGCGGGACCGACGCCGGCCCGCGCCGCGCAGAAGAACGGCGCTCCGGCGGAGCTGCCCGAGCCCGATCCACGGCGCGACGGTTCGGGTACGCCGCTGGTGTCGCCGGTCGCGGTGATCGCCGGACCGGTGTAGCCGGCCGGACCGGCGGCTCCGGCGCTATGCGTCGTCGTCGCCGGGCTGCCGCACGTAGCGCAGGACGCCCCACATGGATCGCTCGTGTGCGGCGTCCTGCGACGTCTGCGGGCCCGTCTCCCGGCAGCCGTCGAGCTCCTCGCGGAGGGCCTGTGCGTCGGTGCCGGCCCCGATCAGCACGAGCCGGGTCAGGCGTGGTCCGCCGCGCGTCCAGGGCTGCGGGGTGAACCGCAGGAAGCTGCCGACGGCGTGCAGCGCATACGTGTTGTCCGGGTCCCCCGCGCCGAAGTCGACGTAACCCTTGATCCGGTAGAGGCCCGCCGGCCGTGAGTCCAGGAACCCCATCAGCCGACGGGGGTCCATGGGCACGTCGCTGGTGTAGTCGAGGCTCTCGTACGCCGCGTGCAGATGGTCCCCGTGCTCCTCACCGGTCTGTGCCGCCCGCTCCTCCAGGTACAGGTCCTCGAAGGTCAGCTGACGTGCTTTCTCCTCGCTGTCGGGGCGCAGCGCCGGATCGAAGAGCAGCTCGGGGTCCACGCGTCCGTACGCGGCGGGGATCACGGCCGCCGTGCCGCCCGCCGCCGCGACGGCCTCCCGGACGCGGGTCTGCTCCTCCTCCCCCGCCCGGTCCGTCTTGTTCAGCACGACGAGGTCGGCGACGGCGAGATGGCGGTCGATCTCCGGGTGGCGTTCCCGGGTGGCGGCGAACTCGGCGGCGTCGACGACCTCGACCAGCCCCCCGTACACGATGTGCGGGTTGTCGCTGGCCAGCAGCATCCGCACGAGCTCCTGGGGTTCGGCGAGTCCGCTCGCCTCGATGACGATGACATCGAGGCGGGCGGCGGGCCGGGTCAGGGTCTCCAGGTAGGTGTCGAGCTCGCTGACGTCGACCGCGCAGCACAGGCAGCCGCCCCCGAGCGAGACCGTCGAGCCGACCTGTCCGGAGACGGTCATCGCGTCGATCTCGATCGACCCGAAATCGTTGACGATCACCCCGATCCGGTTCCCCGCGCGGTGCCGCAGCAGGTGGTTGAGCAGTGTCGTCTTGCCGGATCCCAGGAATCCTGCGAGGACGATCACCGGGATCTGCCGGCTGCGGGGCGGGGACGACGCGTTCAACAGGGGCCCTTCCTGGGGACGTCAGACGGCCGGGACCGGCTGCGGCGGGGGCGGGCCGACATAGCGGGCCGCCGGGCGGATGATCTTCGAGTCCTCCGCCTGCTCCAGGATATTGGCGCTCCAGCCGACCACCCGCGCGGCGCAGAACGTCGGGGTGAACATCTCGCGCGGCAGCCCGCACAGCTCCATGACCACTCCGGCGTAGAACTCCACGTTCGTGTGCAGTTCGCGCCCCGGCTTGAGCTCGGCGAGGATCGCCTCCACCTGGCGCTCCACCTCGACGGCGAAGTCGACGAGCGGGCCGCCGAAGCCCTGGGCGATGGAGCGCAGCATGCGCGAGCGGGGGTCCTCGGTGCGGTAGACGGGATGTCCGAAGCCCATGATGCGGTCACCGGCGTGCACCCGCTCGCGGATCCAGCCGTCGATGCGGTCGGGGGTTTTGATGGCGTCCAGGGTGTCGAGGGCGCGGCTGGGCGCACCGCCGTGCAGGGGACCGGAGAGCGCGCCGACGGCCGCCACCAGGCAGGCGGCGATGTCCGCACCGGTGGAGGCGACGACCCGGCCGGTGAACGTCGAGGCGTTGAAACCGTGGTCGACGGTGGAGATCAGATACCGCTCGACGGCCCTGACCCGGGCGGCGTCCGGTACGGAACCGGTGAGCATGTACAGGTAGTTGGCCGCGTGCGGCAGGTCGTCGCGCGGTTCCACCGGTTCGAGCCCCTGTCCGAGCCGGTGCAGCGCGGTGAGCACGGTCGGAACGGCGGCGCAGGCGGTCAGCGCGTCGTCGCGGCGACGGCCGGCGTCGATGTCGTAGACCGGACGGAAGCCCGCCGACGCCCCGAGCAGCGACAGTGCCGTGCGCAGCCCTGCGAGCGGACCGGAGGCGGCGCCCGCTCGCGCTATGGCGGGCAGCGCGTCGCGTACCTCCGCGGGCAGCCGGCGCAGGCCGGCGGTACGGGCCGCGAAGTCGGCGCGGGCGGCCGGACCGGGCAGCTCTCCTTCGGTCATCAGGTACCAGACGTCCTCGAAGCTTCGGGTCTGTGCCAGTTCGACCGCCGAGTACTGCCGGTAGTGGTAGAAGCCCTCGCGGCCGCGGACATCACCGAGAGCGGTGTCGGTGACCACGACACCAGCGAGGCCTCGGGGGACGTCGAGCGGTGTTCCGCCGGTCATGGTCGTCATTGCTTCCTCCGTGGACATTCCGGTGATCCTTGACATTGATTCGACTGTCCATGCTTGACTGAAGATCTGTCAATGTTGATTGAATCAATATGGATACGGTGAGCAGCATGACGGATCAAGCAGATGCCGGTGACGGTTCGGAGCCCGCGGCGCATCGGCTCACCACCCGGGAGACAGCCGAGCGCCTGGGGGTGAAGCCCGAGACGGTGTACGCGTACGTGAGCAGGGGCCAGCTGAGCAGTAACCGCGCACCCGGCGGACGGGGCAGCACGTTCGACGCGGCGGAGGTCGATGCCCTCGCACGGCGTACGGGGCGCAGGGAGCCCGCCTCCCCCACCGTTGAGCAGGGCTTCCGCACCGCCATCACACTCATCGAGGGCGATCGCTACTACTTCCGGGGCGTGGACGCCACGGAGCTGGCCCGGCGTCATGCCTACGAGGAGGTAGCCGAGTGGCTCTGGACCGGCGGGATGCGGAACGGAATGCGCTTCGCAGCGCCCGCCGAAGCGCTGGCGGCGGCCCGCCGGGCGGTCGGCGCACTGCCCGCGCACTGCGGTTCCACGGACCGACTGCGGGTGGCGGTCGTCGCCGCGGCCACCACGGATCCGCTCCGTTTCGACCTGTCACGCGAGGCGGTGCTGGGCAGCGCCCGGAGCCTGATCCCGACCCTGGCGGCGGCCCTGCCGGCGGTGGGCGGGGCCGACGAGGGGGGCGCGGACGGGGACTCGGCGGCGCCTCCCCACGCCGACCTGGCACATCAGCTGTGGCCGAAACTCACCGCACGCCCGGCCGACGAGGCATCACTCGACGTGCTGGACACCGCCCTCGGGCTGCTCATCGACCACGACCTCGCCGCGTCGACCCTGGCGGCCCGGGTGGCGGCCTCCGCGCACGCCCACCCGTACGCGGTGGTCTCGGCGGGGCTCGGGGTCCTGGAGGGGCCACTGCACGGGGCGGCCAGCGGGCTGGCCCACCGGATGCTGGCCGAGGTGCTGGAGCGCGGCGGTGCGGCCCCGGTGGTCGCCGACCACCTCCGCACCGGACGCCGCGTCCCCGGACTCGGGCACCGGCTCTACACCGGCGAGGACCCACGGGCCGCGACGCTGTTCGACCTGCTCGGAGAGGTTCCGCAGGCGGCTCCGGCACTGGCCGCGGCTCACGATGTGGTCGCCACGACCGCGCGCCACGCGCCGCTGCACGCCAACGTCGACCTGGCGCTCGCGGTGCTGTCCGTCTCCTCGGACATGGCCGCCGAGGCCGGCGAGACCGTGTTCGCCGTCTCGCGCACCGCGGGCTGGATCGCGCACGCCCTGGAGGAGTACGGGGAACGCCCGCTGCGAATGCGCCCGATCGGCCAGTACACCGGGCCGCGACCGCCTCAGCCGCTGCCCACCACTACAGGGGGCAGCGCCGCAATAGCCGGTTCATGAGACGCAAATAAGCGACGGTCAGCGGGAAGCGGTGCGCGGGGGCTGGGCGGTCGAACCGCGCACCACCAGCTCGGGCTCGAAGAGCAGCTCGTCGGAGGGCACGGTACGGCCCCCGATCTGCACCGAGAGCAGTTCGACCGCGGCACGCCCCATGGCCTCGATCGGCTGGCGGACGGTGGTCAGCGGCGGTTCGGTGCAGTTCATGAACGCCGAGTCGTCGTACCCGACGACGGAGACGTCGGCGGGGACCGACAGACCCCGGCGCCGCGCCGCACGGACCGCGCCGAGGGCGAGCGGGTCGCTGGCGCAGATGAACCCGGTGACGCCCTGGTCCAGCAGCCGCATGGCGGCAGCCTGCCCGCCCTCCAGCGAGAACATCGCCCTGGCCACCCACTCGTCCGGAATGGTCGTCCCGGACTCCTCGGCGAGCACCCGGGCCGCGGCCAGCTTGCGCTGCGAAGGCATGTGGTCCGAGGGGCCGAGCACCAGACCGATGCGCTCGTGGCCCAGCGAGACCAGGTGGCGCCATGCCTGCTCGACGGCCACCGAATCGTCGCAGGAGACACAGGGGAAGCCGAGGTGTGCGATGGCCGCGTTGATCAGGACGACCGGGATCTTGCGGTCGGCCAGCACCTTGTAGTGATCATGCGGGGCGTCGGCCTGGGCGTAGAGGCCACCGGCGAAGACCACGCCCGAGACCTGCTGCTGCAGGAGCAGCTCGACGTAGTCCGCCTCGGAGACGCCGCCCTTGGTCTGGGTGCACAGGACGGGGGTCAGCCCCTGCTGGGCGAGCGCGCCGCCGACCACCTCCGCGAAGGCGGGGAAGATCGGGTTCTGCAGCTCGGGCAGGACCAGGCCGACCAGTCTGGCCCGCTCGCCGCGCAGCTGGGTCGGCCGCTCGTATCCGAGGACGTCCAGCGCGGACAGGACGGCCTGCCGCGTGGCGTCGGAGACTCCTGGCTTGCCGTTGAGCACCCGGCTGACCGTGGCCTCGCTGACTCCAACCTTCTGTGCCACCTGAGCAAGTCGTCGCGTCATGTGCGCAAGATTAGCGCAAGAAACGCAAGCAGATTGCGTGGGGCTGGAAACGAGACGAATTTCGGAAAGAACCGGAATGCCCTCTACCGTCTCTACGATGAGCGCCCCACCGCCCACCGCCAGGAAGCCGCGTCGGCTCGGCCGGCCCCGGCGGGTCTTCTCGCAGGTACTGCTGATGCAGCTGGCCATCGCCACCGGCGTCACGGTACTCGCCACCGGCCTCTTTCTGGCACCCCTCAGCGCACAACTGGACGACCAGGCGATGCGCCGGGCACTGGCCATCGCCCAGAGCACGGCCGCGGAGCCGGAGATGGCCGAATCGCTGCTCACCACGGAACCGGCTCCCCTCGGCCGGGTCCAGTCGGCGGCGGAGCGGATCAGGCGTGCCACGGACGCCGAGTACGTCGTCGTGATGGACCGGCACGGGGTGCGGTGGTCGCATCCCGACAGCGGCCGGATCGGCAAGGTCGTCTCGACCGACCCCGACGAGGCGCTCGCGGGCCAGGAGGTCATGGAGATCGACAACGGCACGCTCGGCCGCTCGGCCCGGGGCAAGGTGCCGCTGCGCGACGAGGCGGGGCGGATCACCGGCGCGGTCTCCGTGGGTATCGCCTACGACAGCGTCCGCGCCCGGCTCCTCGCGGCGATTCCCGGCCTGTTCGCCTACGCGGGCGGAGCGCTGGCCGTGGGGGCGCTGGCCGCGTATCTGATCTCCAGGCGTCTCCAACGGCAGACCCATGACCTGGGCTTCTCCGATATCGCCGCGCTGCTGGCGGAGCGCGAGGCGATGCTGCACAGCATCCGGGAGGGCGTCGTCGCGCTCGACGCGACCGGCCGCATCCGGCTGCTGAACGACGAGGCTCAGCGGCTCCTGGGCCTCGGGCCCGAGGCTTCGGGCCGACCACTGGCCGAGGTGCTCGGCGCGGGACGGACGACCGATGTGCTGGCCGGTGCGGTGGCGGGCGAGGACCTGCTGGCCGTACGCGGCAGCCGGGTGCTGCTGGCCAACCGGATGCCCACAGCCGACGGCGGCGCCGTAGTCACCCTCCGCGACCGCACCGAGCTCGAACACCTCGGCCGGGAGCTCGACTCCACCCACGGGCTGATCGACGCCCTGCGCGCCCAGGACCACGAGCACGCCAACCGGCTGCACACCCTGCTCGGGCTGCTGGAGCTTGAGCTGCACGAGGACGCGCGGGAATTCGTCACCGAGGTCGTCGGCGGCCACCGGGCCACGGCCGAGCAGGTCGCCGAGAAGGTCCACGACCCGCTGCTGGCCGCGTTGCTGGTCGGCAAGGCGACGGTGGCCGCGGAGCGCGGTGTGGCCCTGCGCATGGCCCCCGGCACGCTGCTTCCCGACGGGCTGGTGGACCCCCGCGGGCTCGTCACGGTCGTCGGCAACCTCGTCGACAACGCGCTGGACGCCGCATCCGGATCGGACGGCGCCCTGATCGAGGTGGGACTGCGCGCCGAGGGCCGTACGGTGGTGCTGCGGGTCCGGGACAGCGGCCCGGGCGTCCCGCCCGGACAGCGCGAGGCCATCTTCACGGAGGGCTGGTCGACCAAGGACCTGCCGGTGCACGGCAAGCGCGGTCTGGGGCTCGCGCTGGTGCGACGGCTGGCCGAACGCCAGGGCGGCAGCGCGGTGGTGGAAACGGCGGACGGCGGCGGCGCCGAGTTCACCGTGGTCCTGCCTGAGGCCATGGCCGAAGCGGAATCCGACCGGGCGGGAGCGGCTCAGTGATCGAGGTACTCATCGTCGACGACGACGTCCGGGTCGCGCGGATCAATGCCGCCTACGTGTCGAAGGTGGCCGGCTTCCGGGTGGCCGCCCAGGCGCACTGTGCCGCCGACGCGCTCGCAGCGGTCGAGAACGGTGCGGTGGACCTGATCCTGCTGGACCACTACATGCCGGGCGGCAACGGACTGGCCCTGGTGCGGGAGCTGCGCGGCCGCGGCCACCGCACCGATGTGATCATGGTGACGGCGGCACGCGATGTCGCCACCGTCCAGGAGGCCATGCGCCAGGGAGCTCTGCAGTACCTGGTGAAGCCGTTCACGTACGCGGGCCTGCGCACCAAGCTGGAGGCGTACGCCTCGCTGCGGCACACCCTGGAGAGCGGTGGCGAGGCCGAGCAGGGGGAGGTGGACCGGCTCTTCGGGGCACTGTGGGCGGCGGGCGAACCCGATCTCCCCAAGGGGCACTCCACGACCACCGCGGAGCTGGTCCGCAAGGCGCTCCGGGGCGCCGAGGGCCCGCTCTCCGCGCAGGAGGTCGCGGAGAGCGCCGGGATGAGCCGGCAGACCGCACAGCGCTATCTGAAACTGCTGGAGCGGTCCGGTCGGATCCGTCTGACGCTGCGGTACGGCGAGACGGGGCGCCCGGAACACCGCTACACCTGGGGCGCCGACACGCCGAGGCCCTGAGGGGCGACCCGGGGCGGTGAGGGGCGGTCAGGCCCCCCGGTCCGCCGCCCCGCGCGGGCCGGATGTCACACCGCGCCTGCTCCGGTCAGGGCGCGGACCTCGGTCTCCGCGTGCTTGGCCGCGTCCGGCGGCTCCCCCGAAGTGACCGTCCCGATCCAGCCGGCCAGGAATCCCAGCGGGATCGAGACAAGGCCGGGGTTCTCCAGCGGGAAGAGCTGGAAGTCCACGCCCGGGAAGAGCGAGGTGGCGCTGCCGGAGACCACCGGGGAGAACACGACGAGCAGCACGGCGGGGATCAGCCCTCCGTAGACCGACCAGACCGCCCCGCGCGTGGTGAAGTTCCGCCAGAACAACGAGTAGAGCAGCACCGGCAGGTTCGCCGATGCCGCGACCGCGAAGGCCAGACCCACCAGGAAGGCCACGTTCAGGTCCTGGGCGAGCAGCCCGAGCCCGATGGCGGCCACCCCGATGCCCGCCGCGGCGACCCGGGCCACGGCGACCTCGCTGTGCTGCTTGGATCCCGGGCGGCGGAGCGATGCGTAGAGGTCGTGGGCGACGGAGGCGGACGAGGCGAGCGTGATCCCCGCGACGACGGCGAGGATGGTCGCGAAGGCCACGGCGGCGACCACGGCGAACAGGATCGTGCCCCCGGTGGAGCCCTCGCCACCGCCGAGCACCAGGGCCAGCAGCGGAACGGCCGTGTTCCCCGAGGCGTTCGACGCCCGGACGTCCGCCGAGCCGACCAGTGCCGCCGCCCCGAACCCGAGGACGATCGTCATCAGGTAGAAGCTGCCGATGAGGCCGATGGACCAGACGACCGACCGGCGGGCCGCGCGGGCGGTCGGCACCGTGTAGAAGCGCGACAGGATGTGCGGCAGCCCTGCCGTACCGAGCACCAGGGCCAGCCCCAGGCTGATGAAATCGATCCGGGCCGTCCACGTCCCGCCGTACCGGAGGCCCGGCGAGAGGAACTTCTTGCCGTATCCGCTCCGGTCGGCGGCGGAGTTGAGCAACTCGTTGACATTGCCGTGGAAGTGGACCAGGACGAGCACGGTGAGAACGATCGTGCCCGCCATCAGCAGGACGGCCTTCACGATCTGGATCCAGGTGGTGGCGCGCATGCCGCCGAGCGACACGTAGATCACCATGAGCGCCCCGACGCCGATGACCGTCCAGGACCGGGCGGCACCGCTCGTGCCGCCCAGGAGAAGGGCCACCAGGCTGCCCGCTCCCACCATCTGCGCCACCAGGTACAGCACGGAGACCGTGACGGAGGACGTCCCCGCCGCGATCCGTACCGGGCGCTCCGCCATCCGCGCGGCCACCACGTCCGCGAGGGTGAACCGGCCGCAGTTGCGGACGAGTTCCGCGACGAGCAGCAGCACGACGAGCCAGGCGACCAGGAAGCCGACCGAGTAGAGCATCCCGTCGTAGCCGAAGAGGGCGATCAGGCCGGAGATGCCGAGGAAGGACGCGGCCGACATGTAGTCGCCCGCGATGGCGAAGCCGTTCTCCATGGGAGAGAACAGCCGGCCGCCGGCGTAGAACTCCTCTGCGGAACCGTGCCTGTTGCGGCTCACCCAGGTGGTGATGGCGAGTGTCACCGCGATGAAGACGCTGAACAGCACGAGCGCCAGGGTCTGGTGATTGCCGCTCAACGCCCGAACCCCCGTGTCATCTCCTGCGTCTCCCAGCGCAGGTCGAGCGCTGCCCGGTCTCTGCGCAGCCGCGCGTGCCGCGCGTAGGCGCCGGTGAGCAGGAACGTCGTGAGGAACTGCCCGAGTCCTGCGACCATGGCGACGTTGACCGCCCCGGCGACCGGCCTGGCCATCAGACCGGGCGCGGTGACCGCCATGACCACATAGGCGAGGTACCAGACGAAGAAGGCGAGGGTGGCGGGGACGATGAAGCGCCGGTAGCGGCGCCGCACTTCCTGGAAGGCGTCACTGCGCTGCACCTCCAGGTAGATGTCCGCTGCACTGTGGTTGCGCTGCGGCGCCACGGAATCGGGCGTACCGGCGGGCGCGAAGCTTCCCGTACCGTCCAGTTCCCCCCATCCGGAGGCCAGCGCGTCGTACCACGGGTCGTCGAGTCGCATCGCTGCGGACTCGCGCCCTGCTTCCTTCTCCACCGAACAACTCCCCTTGTCCACGGACCACTTCGGCCGCGTACCCAAGAATGGGCAGATCGGGAAGATCCCGGGCACTTCATTCGCGAGACTTCACCTCTTCAGGTGAAGGATGCGCCGGGCGGCTGTGCGAGCCCTCGAACGTACGCATAGCGGACCGCCTGAGCCCGGTCGCGCAGCCCGGCCTTGGCGAACAGGTTGTTGATGTGGCTCTTCACGGTGGCCTGCGAGATGTGCAGGTCCCGGGCGATCTCCGCGTTGGACATCCCGTCGGCGATCAGCACGAGCACCTCCACCTCACGGGGCGTCATCCCGTCGGGAAGCTCCGCCTCACCTCCTCCGGCCGACGGCAACGGCCCGGTGGTGACCTGCTCCAGCAGCCTGCGCTGCACGGCGGGAGAGAGCCCGACCTCACCCGAGAGCACGGCCTCGATGGCCCGTACGATCTCGTCTCCCCCGGCGTCCTTGGTGAGATAACCGCGGGCCCCGGCCCGCAGCGCGGGGAAGAGCGAGTCGTCCTCGGCGAAGGTCGTGAGCACCACGACCTGGGTGCCGGGAAAGTCCTTGCGGATACGGCGCGTTGCCTCCACGCCGTCGCAACGGGGCATCCGCAGGTCCATCAGGACCACGTCCGGGGAGTGCTCCGCGACCAGGGCGACGGCCTCCTCCCCGTCCTTCGCCGATCCGACCACCTCGATGCCGGGCAGCAGACCCAGCAGCATGACGATTCCCTCGCGCACCACCGACTGGTCGTCGGCGACCACCACCCGCGCGCTCACGCGGGCACCCTCAGACTCACCACGAACCCCTCCTCACCGGGACCGGCCTCCAGCGAGCCGCCCAGCAGTTCTGCCCGCTCCCTCATTCCCAGCAGACCGTATCCGGAGCCACTGACAGCGAGGTCACCCGCGGGGCTCCCGCCGCCCGAATCGCTGACCTCCAGGGCGATCCCGTCCGGCAGGTACTCCAGCCGGATGAGCACTCTGGCCCCGGGCGCGTGCTTGCGCACATTGGTCAGCGCTTCCTGGGCCACGCGCCGGACCGTCTGCGAGGCCTCGGCGGTCAGCGTACGGTGCTCCCCCTCCACCCTGACCTCGGCCGGCTCGGCCACCACCAACTGCCGCAGGAAGTCCTCCACCGGCGACACCTCGCCGCGCAGGGCGGAGAGCGCCTGACGGGTCTCCGCGAGCCCCTCACGGGCCATGGAGCGGGCGGAGACCACCCGCTGAAGGACCTGGTCCCGGAACTCCCCCGCCGGCTCCCTCTCGATCAGCAGCCGAGCCGCCTCCAGATGCACCAACTGCGCGGAGAGACTGTGCGCCAGCACGTCGTGGATCTCCCTGGCGATCCTGGACCGCTCGTTCAGCGCGGCCGTCTCGGCCTCCGCCACCCGGGCTGCCCGCTCCTGTGCGAGAAGCCGATGGGCGCTGCCCCGGGCCTCGGCGTCCAGCCGGAGCACGTAGCCCCCGAGGCAGAGCCCCGCCGTGGTCGCCGCCGTGGTCAGCCAGTCGCCGGTGTTCACGGCGGCGTAGGCACCGAGCGCCACAGCCGTGGCCGGGATCCCCGCCACGAGCGGCAGCCGCTCCAGAGCAGTGACGGCGCAGCCGCACCAGAGAACCACCGCGGGGACGGAGGCCCCCGCCTGCTGTGCTCCGAACGCCGCCCCCATCAGCAGGGCAAGCAGTCCGAGGGACGGCCACAGAAGGTGCTCCAGGCTGGTCCGGAAGAAGGCCACCGCGAGCAGGGCACAGCCGAAGACCCCGATCAGGCCGACCACGATCTCCCACGGCCCGAACTTTCCGCCCGTGAAGGTCCCCCACAACATCAGGGTGAGCAGGCCGCTCCGCACGGACCATCCGATCACGACCCGCGAACGGGCGCGCTTCTCCCGTGAGAGGGCCTCCCGCGAGGGCCAGCTCGTCCACGCAGCGGGTGTCACACACGGTCCTTCCATGCCGGCCGGGACGGCGCGCTGTCAGCAGCACCACCACCGTACGGCGCCGGTATCTCCGCGGTTCGCGAGGCCAGCACCCCGCTGCGCACCAGCAGCGTCACGGCGAGAGCCATCATCAGGGCGGGGCTGCCCTGATGTATGCCCAGCGCCGCGGCAACCCCGTAGAGAGCGACCCGCAGCACCAGCCCGCCGATCCAGACGTAGGCGGTGGCCTTGGTCCCCTTGCTCCAGAGGGAGCCGTCCTCCGCGCGCCAGAGCCTGGCCGTCCACCCCCAGGCGGCGCCCGTGATCAGTCCCACGACCAGCTCGGCGCCCAGGAGGAAGACGGAGAGCGTCTCGTGGTGGGAGTCCACAAGCCCGGGCTCACGCAGAGCCATGACGAGCAGCACGCCCGGCAGGACCCACCAGCGCCGGTCGCCGGATATCTGCCGCGCGGAGCACTGGCGGACCACGACGAGAGCGACGACCGCGACGATCACCAGGACATTGACGGGCCCGGACATGAATGCCTCCGAATAGCGGGAAGTTCTACGACTCCGACGCTACGGAAACGACCAGGTCAGGGGATCGGCTCAGGGGTTGATCGTGGGTGGAGCCGTGGGGGGCCCCCGGGGGGGGGGGGGGCGGCGCCGGGGGGGGGGGGGGCCCGCCGGGGGCGTTTAAAAAAAAGAAGGGGGCCAGCAAAGTACAAGTGTTTATTT
>NZ_JBHXUW010000002.1:0-102266 GCF_042672475.1 Streptomyces sp. NPDC127177 | reverse complement strand
TTGTTTATACGACACGGGGTCTGGGGTGGGGCTCGGGGGTTTCGGGGGGGGGGCGCCGCCGTCCCCCCCGGGGGGGGGAGCCCACGGCTCCGGTGTCCTGCGTGCCCGGCTGCCCGGGGCTCAGACGTCGATGCGCGAGCGGTCCAGCGTGGCGGCCGAGCTGGTGATGAACTCCTTGCGGGGCGCGACCTCGTTGCCCATCAGGAGATCGAAGATCTGCTCGGACGATTCCAGATCGCCGATGTTGATCCGCCGCAGGGTGCGGAAACGCGGATCCATCGTCGTCTCGGCCAGCTGGTCGGCGTCCATCTCGCCGAGGCCCTTGTAACGCTGGATCGAGTCCTTGTACCGGACGTTCTTGCGCTGGAGCTCCAGCAGACGCTGGCGCAGCTCGTTGTCCGAGTACGTGTAGATGTACTTGTCCTGGCCCTTCTTGGGCTGGACGAGCTCGATCCGGTGCAGCGGGGGCACCGCGGCGAAGACCCGACCCGCCTCGACCATGGGCCGCATGTACCGCTGGAAGAGCGTGAGCAGGAGGATGCGGATGTGGGCGCCGTCCACATCGGCGTCCACCAGCAGAACGATCTTGCCGTAGCGGGCGGCGTCGATGTCGAAGGTCCGGCCGGACCCCGCTCCTATGACCTGGATGATCGCGCCGCACTCGGCGTTCTTCAGCATGTCGGAGACGGATGCCTTCTGAACGTTGAGGATCTTGCCGCGGATCGGCAGCAGCGCCTGGAACTCACTGTTCCGGGCCAGCTTGGCGGTGCCGAGCGCGGAGTCGCCCTCGACGATGAACAGCTCGCTGCGCTCCACGTCGTCGCTGCGGCAGTCGGCGAGCTTCGCAGGCAGCGAGGAGGACTCCAGAGCCGTCTTGCGGCGCTGCGCGTCCTTGTGCTGCCGGGCCGCGATCCGGGTGCGGGCGGCTGCCACCGCCTTCTCCAGCACCGCCCTGGCCTGCGCCTTCGCGTCACGCTTGGTGGAGGTGAGCTGTGCCTTGAGCTCCTTGGCCACGACGGCTGCGACGATCCGGTTGGCCGCCGAGGTGCCGAGCACCTCCTTGGTCTGTCCCTCGAACTGCGGCTCCGCCAGCCGTACGGTCACGACCGCGGTGAGGCCCTCAAGCGCATCGTCCTTGACGATGTCGTCCTCCGCGACACGGAGCAGCTTCATGGAGCGGAGCACCTCGTTGACCGTCTTGGTCACGGAGCGTTCGAACCCGGTCACGTGGGTGCCGCCCTTGGGGGTGGCGATGATGTTGACGAAGGACTTGAGGTTGGTCTCGTACCCGGTGCCCCAGCGCATCGCGATGTCCACGGCCAGCTCACGGGTGACCTCGGTCGCCGTCATGTGACCGCGCTCGTCGAGTACGGGCACGGTCTCCTTGAAGGTTCCCTGGCCGGTCAGACGCATGACGTCGCAGACGGCCTTGTCCTGCGCGAGGTACTCGCAGAACTCGCTGATGCCGCCGTCGAAGCGGAAGGTCTCCTCGGTCTTGCCCTCGCCGTTCAGCCCCCGCTCGTCGCGTACGACGATGGTGAGGCCGGGGACGAGGAAGGCCGTCTGGCGTGCCCGCTGGTGGAGCGTGTCCAGATTGAGCTTGGCGTCCTTGAGGAAGATCTGCCGGTCGGCCCAGTACCGCACCCTTGTACCGGTACGCGTCTTCGGGACGCGCTTGCCCTTGAGCAGCCCGCTGGCCGGGTCGAAGGGGCTGTCCGGCCCCTGCTCGGTGAACATGCCGGGGACCCCGCGGCGGAAGCTGATCGAGTGGGTCGCACCGTGGAGGTCGACCTCCACGTCGAGCCGGGCGGAGAGGGCGTTGACGACGGAGGCGCCCACGCCGTGGAGACCGCCGGAGGCGGCGTACGCGCCACCGCCGAACTTGCCTCCGGCGTGCAGCTTGGTCATCACGACCTCGACGCCGGACAGGCCGGTCTTGGGCTCCGCGTCGACGGGGATGCCGCGGCCGTTGTCACGGACCTCGACGGAGTTGTCGTCGTGGAGGACGACCTCGATGTGGTCGCAGTAGCCGCCGAGGGCCTCGTCGACGGAATTGTCGATGATCTCCCAGAGGCAGTGCATGAGGCCGCGGCTGTCGGTGGACCCGATGTACATGCCGGGGCGCTTGCGTACCGCTTCGAGCCCCTCGAGTACGAGCAGATGCCGCGCGGTGTAGTTGGAACCGTCTCGGTCTGCTCCGGTCAGCAGCGCAGTGGACGGCACGGACGTATCGGCGGTCACGCGGTTCGCTCCTCGCTGAATTTCATTTGGGGCCCAGTGGGTAACGGGCTCGGCTTCGGTTGCCGCTGAGAGCGTACCGAGGCCTGGTAGAGCGGGTGTAACGCCACCCTCGGAGAACCCTCACACTAGTCCAGCCTCGCATGCGCGTTCGATCCTTCGTCGGAGTGACGTGCACATCACGTTCCCTTCCAGGCATGAACCATTTAGGCTCCGGGCACGTCCTCATGAACAAGCCGGCAAGCCAGCCGGGCGGACGGACCCACCAAGACAAGCAACGCGAAACCGTAGCGCCACGCAATACGGCACATTCGCCGCGAACCGGCAACAGACAGCCATCCCGAGAAGAAGTTTCGAAGAAAAGCCACGAGCGGGAACGTTTTCGGCCTGGTTGGATGTTGACCCTGGTACGACAGCTCGTCGAGCTAGAGAAGAGGCGACGTGACTACTGTTCTGACCCCCGCGAGCCCGCTGACCGCAGCAGACCGCTGTGACCGTTGCGGCGCCCAGGCCTACCTGCGCGTCGTCCTGATCAGTGGCGGTGAACTGCTCTTCTGCGCCCACCACGGTCGCAAGTTCGAGCCGGAACTCAAGAAGATCGCCGCGGAAATACAGGATGAGACGGACCGACTGACGGCCGTGCAGGCCCAAGCCGCCGAAGAGGAACAACACTGACACCTCGCATCCACGACGAGCCAGGGGCCGGTCCCGGACCGACCGACGGGCGGCTCCCTCCACAAGAGGGAGCCGCCCGTTCTCGTACCTGGATCAGGGACGCTCAGTCGGCGTCCGCCATCCACTCGACGGCGGCGGAGATCCGGGTGTAGACCCCGGGGCTCCCGGCGCGGCCGCAGCCGCTCCCCCAGGACACCAGCCCGACAAGCCGCCCCTGGGCCACCAGCGGCCCTCCGCTGTCGCCCTGGCATGCGTCGTACCCGCCCTCGGATTCGCCCGCACAGAGCATCGCAGAGGCCACGTACGTGCCACTGCTGCCTCCCGGGTAGGCCTGCTCGCACGAGCTGTCCGGAAGGATGCTCACTTTCGCGGACCGGAGTGACGAGGCGTAGTCGCCGCTACCCGTGGTGTCACCCCACCCGTAGACGACCGCGGCCGTACCGGCCCGGTACCCGGAGTCACCGGCTTCAGCCATCGGGATCACGCTCTGTTCGGGCAAGGCCTCGGCCAGCGTCAGCACCGCGACGTCCCCACTGTTGGTCGTGGCGTCGAACCCGGGGTTGACCCACGTACCGCTCACCGCGATCTCCTTGCCGTCGGAGCCGTTCAGCTCGTCCCGGCCGGAGATGATCCGCAGATCGCGCACCTGGCCGACATCGACACCGAGCGCCTCCCTGCTGAGGCAGTGCGCGGCCGTCAGCACTTTCTTCGGCCCCACCGCCACGGCTCCGCAGAACTGACCGGCACGGGCGCCTCCGAACCGGTCACGGCTGGAGAGCGCCACCACCCACGGACTGTCCTTGACGTGGGCGGGCTGTCCCCCGATGACGATGCTGTCCGCGACCGCCGGTACGGGGGACGCAAGCGGTATCACGGCCGCGGCGGCAGTAAGGGCGAGGGCCCCGCTCATGGTGCGGACGACGGTACGGGACATGCGTGCTCCTGACTCTGTGATGGACTGTGCCTACCCAGAGTTATTCCGCTGACGCGGATCCGCACCCGCACATGGAACGAGGGCCCGGAATCCCAGGGGATTCCGGGCCCTCGTTCCATGTGCGCCGGCGACCTAGTCGAGGTAGTCGCGCAGCACCTGCGAACGCGACGGGTGACGCAGCTTCGACATGGTCTTGGACTCGATCTGACGGATGCGCTCACGCGTCACGCCGTAGACCTTGCCGATCTCGTCGAGCGTCTTCGGCTGCCCGTCGGTGAGACCGAAGCGCATGGAGACCACGCCGGCCTCACGCTCGGACAGCGTGTCCAGCACCGAGTGCAGCTGCTCCTGGAGGAGCGTGAAGCTGACCGCGTCGGCCGGGACGACTGCCTCGGAGTCCTCGATGAGGTCACCGAACTCGCTGTCCCCGTCCTCACCCAGCGGGGTGTGGAGGGAGATCGGCTCGCGGCCGTACTTCTGGACCTCGATGACCTTCTCGGGGGTCATGTCGAGTTCCTTGGCCAGCTCCTCCGGAGTGGGCTCGCGGCCCAGGTCCTGGAGCATCTGGCGCTGCACTCGCGCGAGCTTGTTGATGACCTCGACCATGTGCACCGGGATACGGATGGTGCGGGCCTGGTCCGCCATGGCGCGGGTGATCGCCTGACGGATCCACCAGGTGGCGTACGTGGAGAACTTGTAGCCCTTGGTGTAGTCGAACTTCTCGACGGCACGGATCAGACCGAGGTTGCCCTCCTGGATCAGGTCCAGGAAGAGCATGCCGCGACCGGTGTACCGCTTGGCCAGCGAGACCACGAGACGGAGGTTGGCCTCCAGCAGGTGGTTCTTGGCGCGGCGGCCGTCCTCGGCGATGATCTCCAGCTCGCGCTTGAGCTTCGGGGCGAGCTTGTCCGCGTTCGCCAGCTTGTCCTCGGCGAACAGACCCGCCTCGATGCGCTTGGCGAGCTCGACCTCCTGCTCGGCGTTGAGCAGCGGGACCTTACCGATCTGCTTCAGGTAGTCCTTGACCGGGTCGGCCGTGGCGCCGGCGACGGCGACCTGCTGCGCAGGTGCGTCGTCCTCGTCGTCGTCGGAGAGGACGAAGCCCTTGTTCTCGCCCTCGCCCTCCTCTTCCTCACCCTTGCCGGCCTTGACTTCCTCAGTGGCGTCGTCGCCGTCGAGGGCTTCGTCGTCCTGCTTGCCGGCCTTCTTGGAGGCGGTCTTCTTGGCAGCCGTCTTCTTCACGGCGGTCTTCTTGGCAGCCGTCTTCTTGGCTGCGGCCTTCTTCGCAGGGGCGGCCGCGGCGGCTTCATCGGCCACCACGTCCACGGTCTCGGCCGACGGGGCGGCGGTGGCCGCGACGGTACGCGTCACGGTCGTCTTGGCCGCGACGGTCTTGGTGGCGGTGCGCTTGACCGGGCTCTTCGCTGCGACGCTCTTGCGGGCGCGCTTGGACGGCTCCGCGGCACTGACCATCAGCGTCACACCCTCTTCCTCGAGGATCTGGTTGAGGCTGCGCAGAACGTTCTTCCACTGGGTTGGCGGAATCTGGTCAGCCTCGAAGGCCCGACGCACGTCATCGCCGGCGATCTGCCCATCAGCCTTTCCCCGCTCGATGAGCGCCATCACAGATTCGGACTCGGCGATCTCCGGCGGGAGCGTACGGGATGTGCTGGCCGACACGAACAACCTCTCGGAACGATGGAAACGGCTTCCGGCCCGGCCCCGGAGAGGGCTGAACCGACGACCGTCGGCTGGGAGTGTGCCGACGGCGCGGGCTATGCCTCAGAACTGCACAGCGCACTTAATGGCTGCTGTATTCCTTCCGCGACGGTCACCTCTTAAGTCATCGCGCTGTTTCGAGGAGTGTTACGCCCAATCCGCGTGGCCCGAGTCACACCTCATATCCGACGAACGCGACCAGGGGCAACATCCCCCACAATTGTGCCGCCGGACCGCGGGGGCCCGGCGACACATGGCTCGTACGCCCCGTACCGTGCGCGCTCAGTGCTCGCGCGGCGCCGGTACCACTCGCTCCACCTCGAGGTGGACCACGAGCAGTTGGCGCATGGCCGCTTCGGCCCCCGCGGAGTCGCCGGACGCGAGGGCGTCGACGATCCGTGCGTGGTGGCCGAGCGATGCCTCATTGGGGCGGTCACAACCGGTGACCGGACCGCCCGAGACGTGCAGAGCGGCGGAAACGATGCCGGAGAGGTGTTCCAGCATCCGATTACCGGCGGCCTGGATGAGCAGGGCGTGGAACTCCGCATCGGCCCGGGCACAGGTGATCACGTCACCCTGTCCGAGCGCGTGACCCATGATCTCGACCATGTCGGCAAGACGCTGCTGAAGATCCTCGCGGCCATGGCCGGCGGCCAGGCTCGCGGCGAGCGGTTCGATCGTCCACCGGAGCTCGCTCAGCTCGCGGCGCTGATCGTCGCGCTGCGGGCCGAAGGCGCGCCATTCGATGATGTCGGGGTCGAGCAGATTCCAGTCACTGACCGGCCTGACCCGGGTCCCCACATTGGGCCGGGCACTGACCAGCCCCTTCGCCTCCAGCACGCGCAGCGACTCCCGCACGACGGTGCGGGAGACCTCGAAACGCTGACCGATCTCCTCCGGCACCAAAGGCCGGTCGGCACCCAGGTCACCGGAAACGATCATCTGTCCCAGCTGCTGAACAAGTTGGCCGTGCAGGCCTCGGCCGCGACTGGCCGATCCCCGACGGCCCGCCCTGCCGAGTTCGCCGTCGGTACCGTTCCAGGAGCGCCCGGCGGCACGCTCGCCGGCCGGCGCCTCCGCAAAGGGGTAGCGGTCTAGTTCGCCCGGGCCGGCGAGGCCGGAGTCGGCGGTGCGGGCGGCGGTCATCATGGTGTGCGCAAGGGTACTCACGCATCCTTTGTCGGCGCGGCTCAGCCGCCCCTTGAGGTCTTTGGTGAAAAGCACACGAAAGGGTGATCGGCACCCGCTTCCCAATTGACGCCTTATTGGTATAAAACGGGCATTCTCAATGGAGTTATGAGACTTACGGCTTCCCGTCACTCTCGCGTGATCACCAACGCACCCTCCCGCGAAGGCTGGTGAACAGATATGCGCAGATGAGGACTGACAACGACAGGGTCAGTGCAGTACCCACGGGATGCGCGACGACCCGCATCACGGCCAGCACCACCCCGTCCGTCTCGTGCGGCCACCGCAGCCAGGCCAGGTCGCGCAGCCGGCCCGGAAGTCCGCTCATCGAACGGGCGGTCGGCGCCTTCGGCATCCTCTCGACCAGTGGAACCATCAGCACCGGAACGGCGAGCACCGCGGCCACGCCTGCCGCCGTCACCCGGAAGATCCCGGCGGCCAGCAGTCCGGCCCAGGCGCAGCCGACGGTCAGCCCCGACCAACTCACGGCGAGTGACGTCACATTCGACGGCATGCTGATCAAGTCACCGCCGTACACAAGCCGAAGAGACGCCGCCGAGGCCAGTACGACGAGCAGGGCGAGCAGGAGGGCCACACCCGCGGACACCACGAGCTTGGCGAGGAGCAGCCCGAGTCGCCGGGGAACACCGCCCCGGCCGGCGGCGAGTGCGGGGTAACGGAACTCGTCACCGAAGGAGAGCGCCCCGAGCAGTCCCGCACCCAGCGCGGCGGGCGGCAGTGGGAGCAACGACGGCCAGGCGGCAAGCACGTTCGGCAGGGGGGTGCGGCCGTTCCGGGCCAGCAGGACGGAGAGCCCGGCTGAGGCGACCAGCGCGACGGCCATGATCAGCGTCGTGGTCCTGACCCCGAAGAGGCGGCGCAGCTCGTAACGGACCGGGCGCAGCGGGCCGCGGGCGGGGCGCCGCCTGATCGGCGGCGGAAGCTGCGGAAGATCCGGGTCGGGGGCGGGGCGCGGCACTGTGCCGGTCGAGGCGGAGCGCCGTGCGGTACCAGTCGAGGCGGGGCGCCGTGTCGCGCCGGTCGAGGCGGCGGTACCGGTCGCGGCGGGTCGCCTTGCGGTGCCGGTCGCGGATTCACCGCCCGCGAATTCACCGTCCGCGGGGGCGGACTCGTCGGCCGCCCCTGGTGTGACGGGGCCGCCGTCGGGGGCGGGGACGGCACCGAAGTCCGGGCCGGTGCGGGCACCGGCCACCGGGCCCGTATCGCCGGCCGCGCCGACCTCGTCGGCGAGCTGGTGGACGGGCAGCCCGTGCCGGAACGCCGTGTCACCGACCTCCGCGCAGCTGCTGCCGTACACGGAGAGACGGCTGCTGCTCGCCTCGGTGACGATCTCGACGGAGCGCCGGGCCGCGCGCGCCTCACGGCTCATGACCGCGGCGAGGCGGGCCGCGTGCGGGGTGCGGACCGCGACACGGGGGCGGAGACGGGTGCGGGAGAAGTCGGCGGCATCCTGGTCCGCGACGAGACGTCCACCGTCGATGGAGACCACTCGACCGGCCGACCGCGCCGCCTCCTTGGGGTCGCTGGTGGTGTACAGAACGACGCCGCCCCGCGCGGCGTGGGACCGCAGCACTCCGTGCAGCCAGTCGGCCTCACGCGTGGCGAGACCTTCCGTGGGCTCGTCGAGGATGAGGGCGTGCGGGTCACCGAGCAGCGCGGAGGCGAGGGCGAGTCTGCGGTCCATGCCCAGGGAGAGCGAGCCGATGCGCTGGTCCCCCAGTCCGGTGAGCCCGACGGTGTCGAGCAGTTCGTCGGCCCTGGACGCGGGTACCCCCGCCGCGGCGCAGAGCATGCGCAGCTGCCCTCGGGCGGTGCGAACCGGATGACCCGGCACGTCTCCGAGCAGTACCCCCACTTCCCGGGCGGGCTGCGGAACTCGGTGCAGTGGTCTGCCTCGGAAGTAGGTGATCCCCCGGCCCGGCTCGAGTTCGAGCATCAGCCGCAGGGCTGCGGTCTTGCCGGAGCCCGGTGCGCCCAGAAGTGCGGTGACGCAGCCGGAGCCGACTTCGAACGTGAGGTCGTCCACGGCGGGCGGAAGTCCGCGGTGGCGGGCGCTGGTGAGTCCGATGGCCTGGAGCATCGCTTCTCTCGCAGGAGGTGAGACCGCTCGACGGCAGTGGGTACCGCAGCAAGATAACCCGACATATCCGACTTTTTGCGCAGCACTGTATCTACGGGCGTTCCGACTCCCCCGCCCGCGGCCTGTCGGTGCCTGCCCCACACGACGTCCGGGCAGCGCCCGGCGCGCAACCACGTATGCCGCGCACGGGTGCCGGCTCCGTCGAGAGGCTCAGACCTCGGGCCGGAGCATCGGGGGATTGAGCACGGTGGCGGAGCCCGACCTGAAGAGCTGGGCGGGGCGGCCGCCCTGCCTGGTGGTCGTCCCGCCTGCGGGAACCAGGAAGCCGGGGGTGCCCGTCACCTTTCGGTGGAAGTTCCTCGGGTCGAGCACCACACCCCACACCGCTTCGTACACCCTTCGCAACTCGCCGACCGTGAACGCAGGCGGGCAGAAGGCCGTGGCCAGCGAGGAGTACTCGATCTTGGAGCGGGCCCGCTCCACACCGTCGGCGAGGATCTGCGCGTGGTCGAAGGCCAGCGGCGCCCGGTGCTCACCGTCCCGGCCGTACCCGCCCTCCGGCCCGAGCAGATCCTCCACAGGCGCCCAGCGGGCGCTGTTCGCGTCACCGCCCGCCCGGGGAGCCGGAAGATCAGGAGCCAGCGCGAGGTGGGCGACGCTGACGACCCTCATACGCGGATCACGCCGCGGGTCTCCGTAGGTGGCCAGCTGTTCGAGATGGGCGCCGTTACCGACAGCCGGAGCGGCCGGGTCCTGCGCGGACAGGCCCGTCTCCTCGGCGAGCTCGCGCGCCGCGGCGGCACCGAGGTCCTCATCGGCTTTGACGAAACCGCCGGGCAACGCCCACCTGCCCTGGAACGGTGACTCGCCTCGGCGCACCACGAGTGCACAGAGCGCGTGACGGCGCACCGTGAGCACGACCAGGTCGACGGTGACAGCGAAGGGCGGGAAGGTCGACGGGTCGTAGGGCGGCATGCCGTGATCATAGTCGTCTGCCTGACGATAAACACTCCCTTCGTCACGCTCTTGATCCGTCCCGATACCGGCTGCGAGCGTCACGCTCTTGATCCGTCACGTACCGGCTGCGCCCCTGGCATCGGCTGCGAGCCCCGCGCCGGCTGTGGCTCCGACTCGGCCGAGCCCCGACCGCCGCCTCGGCCTGTGCTGCGGGCCGCGCCCGGCCCGCATCCGGCCCGCGCCCCGTGGCTCACGTCATCGGTGGGACCTGGTCCCCCGGCCGCCCTGCATGCGCGACTGTCCGACCCGCCGCCGGCCCACTGTCGTTCCGGGCCTGGCGGATCCCCGCTGCGTCCCGCGCCGCCCGGCGGCCCGCGCCCGGCCGGAACGGGCCCCCGCGACCCGTCCCGCCCGATGGCCGCGCCGTACCGTCCGCGTGGTGCGCTCGCCGCGCAGGCAGCGTCGCAGCGTCTCCGGGTCGAGTCCCTGGTTGCATGCCTCGTGCAGCAGCTGAGCGAAGGTGTAGCCGGGATCCAGCCGCAGGGCGAGGCCCAGCGCGACCCGCGCGGCCGGCTCGTCGCCGGTGGACCACGCGACCCATCCCGCCAGGGTGAGCGGGGCAGCCGCGTGTTCCTCGTACGGTGCGACGCAGCGGCGCGCCAGCGCCCGCCACAGCCGCAGTGCGGACTCCGCCTCGGGGCCCTCCATCCATTCCGCGGCCTTGTCGCGGGTCTCCCGGTCCTGCAGACCGAGAATCACCGCGGCCGCCTCCTCGTGGCTGATGAGCCGGTCGTCGTTGAGGTCGGCGAGCGAGGGCATCACCGCCGGCACCTCCCCGAGGCGCGACATCAGTCGTCGGGCGAGCTCCAAGGTCGAGGCGCTGACCTCACCGCGGCCTTCCTTATCCAGCAGCTTCGGCAGCAGCTCGGCCCCCGCGGAGTCGAGCGCCAGCTGCTGCTCCGTACCCGCCGTGGCCGTCAGGGGCGTCAGCCGCGCCTCCATCTCACGCAGCGATCCCCGCACTTGGATACCTGCGTAGGTGGCGGCCGCCGCCATGACCGAGGTACCGGGCACCGCCATGGGGTTGCCCTCGGCGGGGCAGCACCGGGCGTCGGGGCAGCAATAGGACCAGTAGCGGTTGTCGGAGATGCAGAGCGCTTCGAGCACCGGCACGTCCAGTGCCCCGCACGCGGTGCGCAGCCGTTGGGCGAAGGGTCGCAGACGCTCCATGGTCCGATTGCCCGTCTCACCGTCTGCGGGATCCTGGCAGAGGAAGATGACGATCGCGTCGGGCCGGTCGCCGCGCCGTTCGCTCCCCTTGATCAGGCATTCGGCGAGCTGCTCGGCTACCGATGGCCATTCCTGCGCGGACTGCGGAATGCCGAGCCTGAGCCGCCCGCCGAAGCGGCCCCGGCCGCCGTGCAGGGCGACCATGACCACGCTGTCGTTCGGATGGAATCCCATGAGGTACGGAAGGGCGTCGGCCAGCTCCGCGGGGCCGCGCAGGGTGATCTGCTGCTCGTCGGACGGTCCGGTGGATTCGTGGTGCTTGTTCATGGCATGACCGTCTCGCGCCGGGCAAGAATCCGCGACCCCCTGTGGATAAGTTATCCACAGGCTCCGCTCCGGCAGACGTTGAGTGGGCCCCGGTCAGTACGGCATCTGCCGCGGCCGGGTGGCAGGGACGGGCGGTGGTGAGCGGGCGTACGGCGGATGTCTGTCCGCGCTGCGGGTGGATCCCTTGTGGTCAGGGTGGGATGTCCCGGGCGAAGGTCCGGCTGTCAGGCGCCGCGAAGGCGCTGATAGCAGCCACTTCCCGATGGCTGCGACCACCACCACGGCCTCGTAGCGGACGGCAAGCTTGTCGTATCTCGTGACGACCGCGCGATGTCCATTGAGGCGGTTGATCCCGCGCTCGACAGCACGGCGCTCGCGGTAGTCGGACGGATCGAAAAGCGGCGGTCGTGTACCGCGGGAGCCGCACAGGACGCCGAGGAGGGTGTCCAGATCGGTGTTCTGACGGCCCTCATGCCGCGGCGGTGCGGTGCAGCGTGAACCAGAAGGTCGGGACCGGGTTCGTGCCGGGCGTCACGTCGGTCAGCTGCCATCCGGTGAACCTGGTGCGGAGTTCGTCCGCGGTGACGCCGGAGATCGGGTCGCCGAAGGCCTCGGGTCCGTACCCGAACATCAGCAGCCGTGCGTCTGGGGCGGCACGCGTCGTGAGGCCTGCGGCGTAAGCGTCGCGTCGATGCGGCGGAATGCCGCAGTAGCAGCTCAGGTCGAAGAACAGGTCGTACGGTCCGGGCAGGCCCAACTCGTCGAGCCGGGTGGCGTCCCCGCACAGCACCGCGACGTCCACCCCCGCCGCATCGGCCTTCTCCCGTGCCTGCTTGGCCGCGCGGGCGACGAGGTCGACGGCTGCCACTCGCCAGCCGTGCCGGGCCAGGTACACCGCGTTGGTCCCGGTGCCGCAGTCGAGTTCGAGGACGCGTCCGGGCGCCAGGGCGTCCTCTCCCTCCACCAGGTTCTCCAGCTCGGGCGGCGTGACGCCGCTGTCCCACGGCGGTTCGCCGTCCATGTAGTAGTCCTCCAACGAGCGGCGCACGGCCGCCTCTTGGTCGAGCTCCGCCGCCGTCCGGGTTTCGCGCATCGCCAGCCTCCAAGAACCTAGAGTCGAACTCTAGTGTTGGACTCTAGATATAGGCTCGCGGCATGGACGTGGTCAAGGGATCCGGCAAGCAGCCCGGCAAGCGCCCCGACAAGCGGGCCGAGCGCTCGCGGCGCACCCGCGAGAAGATCGTCGCGGCGGCGCGGGAGTTGTTCGTGGCGCAGGGGTACGGGGCGACGAGCCTTCAGGAGGTCGCGGACCGCGCGGGCGTGGCCGTCCAGACCATCTACTTCGTCTTCGGCACCAAGCGTGCACTGTTCAAGGACGTCGTCGACACGTCCATCGCCGGCGACGCCGAGCCGGTCGCCACCATGGAACGCGACTGGTTCCGCGCGGCGTGCACCGAGCCGACCGCGGCCGGCCAACTCCTCGCCCACGTACAGGGCGTGCGCGAGATCCTGGGCCGGGTCGCCCCGATCATGCCGCTGATCGCGGCAGCCGCGGCCACCGACCCGGAGATCGCCACCCAGTGGCTGCCCGGCCCCGACCCGCGCTACACCGTCCAGCACGCCGCGGCGAAGGCTCTGGTCGCCAAGCCCGATGCCCGCCCCGGCATCGACGCCGCCCGCGCCGCCGACCTGCTGTACGGGCTGCTCAGCCCGGAGCTGTACCTGATCTTTGTCCGCGACCGCGGCTGGTCTCCCGACGCCTGGGAGGAATGGGCCCGCGAGGCTCTGACCGCTCACCTCTGCACCGACCGCGAGTAGGCCCCAACGGACCGACGACCACCGAGTTCCGAGCCGGCCGACCGAATCGTCGCCCAGCCGCTCCACATCTGCTTCAAGGTCGATGAGGACTGCTTCGAGGCCGATGAGGACTTGGACGTGGCCCAGGCCCGGCTACGGGAGTTGGATGCGGGCAAGCCGGGCCACCAGCCGCATGGCGACAACGCGGGTCATCACCGATCCGACTGGGCAGCTCTCAAGGGCTATCCGGCGAGCGCGAGGACGAGCGGGAGCACTTGGTCGGCGCCGGCTTGGCGCAGGAGGCGTGCGCCCACCGCGAGGGTCCAGCCCGAATCGGTGTAGTCGTCGACGAGCAGGACCGGGCCAGGAGTGGCGGCCAGAGCCGCGGCCAGTTCGGCGGGCACGGTGAAGGAGTCCGCCAGGGCACGCAGCCGCTGGGCCGAATTGCTGCGGTGTGCGGTGTGCTCGTCGGCGTGCGGGGTGTAGGCCAGGCTGCCCAGGAGCGGGAGCCGGCCGACCCTGGCCACTCCCTCGGCCAGCGAGCCGACCAGCTGAGGACGTGTGCGGGACGGCATGGCAACGACGCCGACGGGCCGGGTCACCGCGTCAGGAGTGCCACTGGCCCAGCCGCCCGGGGAACGGGCCCAGTCCGCCAGCACCGTCACAACAGCGTTCAGCACGTCGTCCGGGACAGGCTCGTCTGTTGCCTGCGCCGACAGGAGTGGGCGCAGCCGGTTGCCCCAGCCGATGTCCGACAGCCTCCCCAGCGCCCGCCCAGTCGTCGCCAACTGACCCGCCGCGATGCGGCCCTTGAGGTCCATGCCGACCGAGGCGAGGCCGGTCGGCCACATCTTGCGGGGCTCGACCTCGACGCCTGGCCGGTCCAGCTCGCCCGTCGCCGCCGCGAGAGCCGCGGACGAGACGGCCGGATCGAGCCAGGGGCCTGCGCAGTTGTCGCAGCGACCGCACGGGACCGCTTTCTCGTCATCGAGCTGCCGCTGCAGGAATTCCATCCGACAGCTGGTGGTCGCCACGTAGTCCCGCATGGCCTGCTGCTCCGCGGCCCGCTGCTTCGCCACCCAGGCGTACCGCTCCGCGTCGTACGCCCACGGCTGCCCTGTGGCAGTCCAGCCGCCCTTCACCCGCTTGACCACCCCGTCCACGTCCAGGACCTTCAGCATCGTCTCCAGACGCGAACGCCGGAGATCGACCAAAGGCTCCAGCGCCGGAAGCGACAACGGACGCCCCGCGCTCTCCAGGACATCCAGGGTGCGCCGCACCTGCTCCTCGGGCGGGAAACCCACCGAAGCGAAGTAGGCCCAGATCGCCTCGTCCTCCCGCCCCGGCAGCAGCAGGACATCCGCATGATCCACGCCACGCCCCGCACGCCCCACCTGCTGGTAATAAGCAATCGGGGACGAGGGCGAACCCAGATGGACGACGAAGCCGAGGTCCGGCTTGTCGAAGCCCATTCCAAGTGCAGACGTGGCCACCAGGGCCTTGACCCGGTTCGCCAGCAGATCCTCCTCCGCCTGCAACCGGTCGGCGTTCTCCGTCTTGCCTGTATACGAGGCCACCGGATATCCACGCTGCCGCAGGAACGCCGCGACCTCCTCAGCCGCCGCGACCGTCAGCGTGTAAATGATCCCGGAACCCTGCAGACCTCCAAGCCGCTCCCCCAGCCACGCGAGCCGGTGTGCGGCATTCGGCAGCTCCAGCACCCCCAGCCGAAGGCTTTCCCGGTCCAGCGGCCCCCGCAAGACCAAGGCATCCTTGCCACCGGTGCCCAACTGCTCCGCCACATCCGCGGTCACGCGGGCATTGGCGGTGGCCGTCGTGGCGAGCACGGGAACCCCCGCCGGGAGCTCCGCCAGCATGGTGCGCAGCCGCCGGTAGTCAGGACGGAAATCATGGCCCCAGTCGGAGATGCAGTGCGCCTCATCGACCACCAGGAGTCCGGTCGTCGCCGCGAGCTTCGGCAGCACCTGATCACGAAAGTCCACGGAGTTGAGACGCTCCGGGCTCACGAGGAGAACGTCGGTCTCACCGCGCTCCACCTCCCCGTAGATCGTCTCCCACTCTTCCGGATTCGCCGAGTTGATCGTGCGCGCCTGAATGCCCGCCCGCGCCGCGGCCTCGACCTGGTTGCGCATCAACGCCAACAGCGGCGAAATGATCACCGTGGGACCGGCACCACGCCGCCGCAGCAGAGCAGTGGCCACGAAATAGACTGCCGACTTCCCCCACCCGGTCCGCTGCACCACCAGCGCGCGACGACGCTCCTCGACGAGGGCCGCCACGGCCTGCCACTGGTCCTCCCGCAGCCGTGCCGACCCCGCGGGGGCCCCGACCAGCTCGGCGAGGACGGCGTCGGCTTCAGTGCGCAGCTCCAGGGTGTCCATGCCCCCATGCAACCCGATGGCACTGACAATCAGCGAATCCACGCACCGTGTCCGAGGGCTCACGACGAGTAGGTCCGCCACGCGGGTACCGAGAACGCCGAGGTGCTGCTGCCCGGCCCGTTCGCGCGGCCCGTGCTGTTCCCGGCCCGTTCGCGTGGCCCCGTGCCGCTCGTGGACGATCTCTCGGACACCGGCTGGACGCCGGCCGTGGCGGCTCGGCTGCTGAGGCGGGTCGGGGCGGACGCGGTGTTTCCGCTGGTCCTCGCTGTTCAGGCGTGACAGGTGGCGTCATCCGGGGCTCGACTGGGCAGGGATATCCGTGTCATTCCAGCTGATTACCGTCAGCTGTGCCAATTGCTCGTTGCCGCCCGCCGATACGCCAGGAAGAATTGGACTCGCTCCCCGCACGGTCCTTTCGCGGCCCGGAAGGGCTGTGCCGAGGCGCGCCCTCACCCGACCCTGCCCGCATCGTGGGCGCGTATGCGAAGGGAGGACCGTGACCTTCGGATTCGCTCCGTCCGCAGCCACTTCGATGTCGGCAGCCGCCGACTCCGCCAACCGCCTTGCCCGGATGCTGGAACCGGCCGAGTGGGCCGCGGCGGGCATACCGCTGCTGCGCAACCCGCGCGAGGTCGTCAGCGGCCTGCACGCCAGGCACCGGCCGACACCGGCGACCGCTGTCGTCGCCGTGCTCGATCACGAGGAACGCCTGACGGCCAGCGCCTCGTTCGCCCGTCGCTCGGTGACGGCGGACGGCTGGGAATTCCGTAACTCACTGCTGGCGCATCTGCGCCGGGTCATCCCGCATGATCTGCGACGGCGCACCCCCGTACGCACCGCGGTGCTGCTCTACTGCCGCGAGGGGGACGAGCGTTGGACGGAGGAGGACGGGGCGTGGATGTGGGGGCTGCGGGACGCCTGCACCCTGCACGGGCTGCGGTGCGGCGCGTACATCACGCTGACCCGCGGTGGCTGGCAGGTGCTGGGTGAGGGACGGAGCGGCCGTCGCCCCAGCTCCACGTCGCAGCCGGCTCCCCTCGCCGAGACCGCACTGGATCACGATCCGGCCCCGTCGCGTACCGGGGGCGGGGCGGCACAGGCCCTGCACCGCAGCGCTGCCCGCTGACCCCGAATCCCGCCGAAGCGGACGCGGGCCCGGCCGGATCCGGTGTCCCGCCGAAGCGGGCCCGGCCACCCTCGCGGGCAGCCGGGCAGCCGGGCAGCCGGTCGGCACGGACCGGCGCTGACGCTGCGGTCAGACGCCGGCGCCGAGCACCGCGTTGACCTGCTGCGGATCACCGCAGACGATCAGCAGGGCGCCGGCGCTGCGCTGCGCGGTGGACAGTGCGCGCGCAGCGGCGTCGTCCACGGCGCCGTTGACCGCGATGATCACCACCGGCCGGTGCTTCACCCGGTCCGCGGCAGCGGCTCCGGCGAAGAACACATCGTCGCCGGCGTCGTGTTGGGCCCAGTAGGCGGCCTCGCCGAAGGACAGCTCGTGCGTCGCCCACGGGTGCTGCTCACCCGTGGTGAGCACCAGGATGTCGCCGGGCGCCCGACCGGAGTCGAGCAGCAGGTCCACCGCCTCGTCGGCGGCAGCGAGCGCGCAGTCGGCCGGGGCCGGGATCAGCTGGAGCTGCGGCGCGGAACGATTCTCCGGCGGTGCGGCCTGGGGCCGGCCGGAGGTGGAGTGCGAGCGCTGCGCCGGGGGCGCTGGCCTCGCGGGGCCGGGACCCGGGCGACCGGGGCGCGGCGTGGCCGCTGTACGCGGGCCGGGTACGGGACGAGGGGTCGACGCGGTGCGGCCGGTGGCCGGAGTGACGCGGGGACCCTGGGCGCTCTCGTGAATCTGAGGCTCCTCGGGGATGAGAGGCATGGGTGATTGTCTATCAAACGCCGACGCAGAAGACATCAGCGGGTGGGTACGTATGTGCGATCAGAAGTCGAAGCCGAGCTGGCCCCCGCTTTCCAGTGCGGCCGCCTCGGCGGAGAAGCGGACCTTCTTGAGGTGCTGCCACCTGGGCAGCGCGTCGAGATAGGACCACGAGAGGCGGTGATGGGCCGTGGGCCCACGCTCCTCGAGTGCGGCCCTGTGCACGGGGGACGGATAGCCGGCGTTCGCGGCGAACGCGAAGTCCTCGTACTCGCCGGATTCGGCGCCGAGTTCGGCCATCAGGGCGTCCCGGCGGACCTTCGCGATCACCGACGCCGCCGCGACCGCGACGCAGGACTGGTCGCCCTTGATCACCGTACGGACCTGCCAGGGGCTGCCCAGGTAGTCGTGCTTGCCGTCCAGGATCACCACGTCGGGCCGCACCGGCAGCGCCTCCAGGGCGCGGACGGCGGCGAGCCGCAGAGCGGCGGTCATCCCGAGTTCGTCGATCTCCTGCGGCGAGGCGTCGCCGAGACCGTACGCGGTGACCCAGCGCTCCAGCAGCGGCGCGAGTTCCGCGCGGCGCTTGGGGCTGATCAGCTTCGAGTCGGTGAGCCCGGCGGGCGGCTTCCGGAGACCGGTGACGGCGGCACACACGGTGACCGGTCCCGCCCACGCTCCGCGCCCGACCTCGTCGACACCGGCGACGGTCCTGGCACCGGTGGTGGCGCGCAGTGAGCGCTCGACGGTGTGCGTGGGTGGTTCATACGGCATGGCGCCAGCAAGCGTACGCCGATGCGGCCGCCGACAACACCCCGGGGCGCACGTGGACCACCGCCGGCCGGCGTCGTACGGCGGAACGGATCACGGCGCCGCTGCCGGGAGGGCTTCCGGCAGCGGCCGGCCCGAACAGTCAGTGGACAACGGCCGGTCCGAACGGTCAGTGGACAGCGGCCGGGTCGAACGGACAGCGGACAGCGGCCGGTCCAAAGGGTCAGCAGGCGCCGGAGCGGTAGAACGGCATCGCGACCTGATCGATCAGCTCGGAGATGTCGCCGTCACTCCATTCGCTGCCGCACACCTTGCTGCGATACATCATCATCGCGGGGATCACGTCGAAGGACAGCCCGCGCAGCGCTTCGGGGCGGACCTCGCCCCGTTCCACCCCGCGGCTCACCACCTCCCGGATGAGATCCGTAGACGGGCCGATCACCCCGCTGAGGATCACCGACTGGAACCGTTCGGCGGTGCTCGCATCACATTCGTGAAGGACCGACCGCAGCGCGGAACCGGACTTGGAGAGCATGGCGTCACGCAGGGTGCGGCACAGCTGGTAGAGATCGTCACGGATATTGCCGGAGTTTGGCGCATCACCGATCGACGGCAGGGCGCTGCGCAGCGCGTCCGCGACCAGATCCTCCTTGGACGACCATCGCCGGTAGACCGCCGCCTTCCCGGTCTGGGCACCGGCCGCGACCCCCTCCATCGTGAGCCCGTTCCAGCCGACCGTGCTCAGCCCCTCCAGCGCGGCATCGAGGATCGCACGCTCCAGGACGGGGCCGCGGCGGCGAAGGGACTCCACCGGCGGCCGGGCGGCGGCTGCCGATCGCGAAGTAACCATGAGCTTCTCTCCATCGAACGGATTCGGCACGCCCGCACCGGCCCTGCCGGTGCTCGGGCCCGGACAGGCGCAGCGGAACAGGGCGCGGGGGGACCGGTCGGGAGCGAGCAGTTCCCGGCCGGACGGCGGATCCGGACCCACGGCCGCACAACAGTGGATTCAGTGAACGCTTGCGTTCACTGAAGGGGATTCACTACCGTTGACGGCACAGTGAACGGATCCGTTCACTAATTCACTTGTGGGGGACCCATAGTGACAACCTCTCAGTTAGAAGCGCGGAGCGCGCCGGGCCAGGCTCGCCGGCAAGGCCGCCCGGGCATTGCCCTGACCGTCATCGCCGCCTGTCAGTTGATGGTTGTGCTCGATGCCACGATCGTCAATATCGCGCTCCCGCACATCCAGAACGCTCTGAGTTTCTCGACCACCGATCTCTCCTGGGTCCTCAGCGCCTACACCCTCACGTTCGGCGGGCTGCTGCTGCTCGGCGGCCGTGCCGGGGACATCCTCGGCCGCCGCCGGGTATTCATGGCCGGAATCCTGATCTTCACGCTGGCCTCGCTGCTCGGTGGATTCGCCCAGGAGCCCTGGCAGTTGCTCGCGGCCCGTGCACTGCAGGGCATCGGCGGCGCGATCGCCTCACCGACCTCGCTCGCCCTGATCACCACCACGTTCCCGGAAGGACCCGAGCGCAATCGCGCCTTCGGAGTCTTCGCGGCCGTCTCCGCGGGCGGCGGTGCGATCGGCCTGCTGGCGGGCGGAATGCTCACCGAATGGCTGGACTGGCGATGGGTCTTCTTCGTCAACGTGCCGATCGGCGTGCTGATCGCCGTACTGGCCCCGATCTTCATCAATGAGTCGGAGAAGCATCCTGGCCGCTTCGACATATCCGGGGCACTGACTTCGACCCTCGGCATGGCCTCGCTCGTGTACGGGTTCATCAGGGCGTCCGAGGAAGGGTGGAGCGACTCCCTCACGCTGAGTTCGTTCGGCGCCGCAGTCGTACTGCTCGCCGCGTTCGTCCTCGTCGAGATGCGCGCCAGGGAGCCGATCACCCCACTGCGGATGTTCGCCGACCGCAACCGCTCCGGAACGTACGTGATCATGCTCAGCCTGGCCGCGGCCATGCTCGGCATGTTCTTCTTCATCGTGCTGTTCGTGCAGAACGTACTGGCCTACAGCCCGATCGAATCCGGCCTGGCATTCCTGCCGGTGGCCGTCGCGATCGCCGTCGGCGCGGGCGTCTCGCAGCGGTTCCTTCCGGTGCTCGGACCGAAACCCTTCATGGTCACCGGATCGGCGCTCACCGGTGTGGGTCTCGGCTGGCTCACCCTCATATCCTCCGACAGCTCCTATCTGCCGGGAGTCCTGGGCCCGATGCTGCTGTTCGGCATCGGCATGGGGCTGAACTTCGTGACGCTCACCCTCACCGCGGTCTCGGGCGTCGCCCTGCACGAGGCGGGGGCGGCATCCAGCCTGCTCAACGCGAGCCAGCAGGTGGGCGGTTCGCTGGGGCTCTCGATCCTGGTCACGGTCTTCGGCACGGCAAGCCGCAACGAGGCGGAGAAACAGGTTCCGCAGTTCCTGGCCCAGGCGTCGCCCGGACAGAAGGCGGAGTTCGCCCGGACCCGGGAGCTGCCGGGAAGCTGGGGGCACGAGGTTCTCGCCCAGGGCATCTCCACCGCGTTCATCGCGGCGGTCGCCATGGCCGCCCTCGCCCTGCTGACCGCGGCACTGGTCATCCGGGTACGCAAGAGCGATCTGGACGCGCTCAGCGGAAGGGCGTCGGCGGGAGGACCGGCCGTGTGAGGCCACCGCCCCGCGGCAGCATCCGTACGGACGAGAGGTAACGCCCGGTGGCTGAGGCCCGTCCTGCCCGGTACCCAGGTACCCAGAGGTACCGAGGGCCCGGGACAGGCCTCACCCACCGGAACGTACGGATCGCTGCGGACCGGAATCAGCGTCAGTACGGGTCGTACGGGTCGTACACATCGCTCCCGGCGCCGCCGCGCTCGCCGCCCTCGCGTCCCGACCCCACCCCCTGGCAGTTCCGCGCCCGGGAATCGGGATCCCGGTCACCGAGGATGTCCCGGGCCCGGGCCTCACCCCAACTCGTCGCGTACCAAGGCGCGTCCGAGTCCCTCAGCGTCAGCTGGATCTCGTAGAGGGCGCAGGAGCGCAGCGGTTCCGGCAGCGTGTCCAGAGCCGGCACCGCATCGGCGGAGAGGCCGCGCAGGTACTGGAGATCGATCGAATGATCGTTGCGGTACCGCTGGACGTTCTGCTCGGCGATCAGGCCGTCCGGGGAGACCAGCCCGAAAGCGAGGACGCCGACGGCCGCGCTCGCCGCGACGGCGCGCGGAAGCATCTTCGCGCCGAACACCCCGGCCGCCAGGATCAACAGGAGGACCACGCCCAGCCACAGCTCCACCGCCGCAACGGAAATGCGCAGCCGGGTCAGACCGTACGCATCCACGTACAGATCCATGCGCCGCAGCGCTGAAGCCACGACGACGAGCGTGAGCAGACACAGCGTGCCGAGCACGGACCGTACGAGGGTACGGTCGCGTGTTCCGCCGCGCGGTGCCCAGCGCAGCGCGACCGCGATGACCAGCAGCGTGAGCAGGGTGGCCCACAGCAGCTGCCAGAAACCCTCGCGGGCGTACTGGGCGTAGCTGAGATCGGTCTCGGCCATCACCTTGTCGTATCCGCCGAGCAGCACCGTGAGCTGGATGGCGAGGAAGACGGCGAAGAGCAGGTTCAGGACGATCAGTGGCAGTGCCCATTCCAGCCGCCCGCGCGCCTTGCCCGGCCGCACGGTCACCTCGTCCCAGCGCACCGGAGCGACCGCGGTGTACGCGGCGGCGAGCGCACCGACGAGCCCGAGCGCGCCGAGGAGCATCCGCCAGGGGCCCTCCCCCACGGAAACGTCCGGGATCAGGCTGCCGAGCACGTCGGCGAAAGCGGCATCGGCGCTCGCGAAGAGCGCTCCGAAGACGATGAGCAGCACCACCGCCGCGGCCGTGGACCGGAATGCGACGCCCCAGCGCCCGCGGGAACCGGCCATCCGGTCACGTACGCCACGGGCCGCCCAGCCCAGCGATCCGGCGACGGACGCGAAGATCCCCACCGAGCCGAGGAAGATGCCGAGCCAGCTGCGGCTGCCGTGCAGCGCGAGGGAGCTCAGAGCCACGGCGGACACAACGGCGAGGAAGACCGGCCAGCCCGCGTCCCGTAGAGCCGGGACGACGAGGAGCGCGAGTCCGCCGACGGCCCAGACGGCGGTCCACGGGCGCAGCCGTCGACCGGCCGCCCGTGCGGAGAAGTAGGCCGCGAGCGCCGCGGGAACCGCCACGACGAGCAGGTTCGAGCCGATCCCGTCACCGAGCAGCAGGACGCTGAGCAGTGCGGTGGCCACGACCGACCAGAGTGTCCCGGTGGGCACCGCCACCGGATCGGCGGGCCGGAGCCGTGTGAGCACGGAGGGCGGTTGCGGGCCTGTGTGGTGCCCCCACGGGGAGGGCTGCTGCTGGGCGTGGGCCCGCTGCGCGTAGGCCGGCACCGCAGGAGGCTCCGGCACGTGATCGCGCCCGGCCGCGGCGGGTTCGCCCTCGCCCGCGACGGCCGTCCGCGGCGCGTCGGACCGCGCGGGCTTGGATATCCGCACTCCGGCCGGCGCGGGCTCCGACCGTGGGGCCGCGGCCTGCGCAGGCTCGGGCGGCGGTGGTTCCGTGGCCCCCTCGGGCCGGGGTGGTTCTGGACTGTGATCGGACAACGGGACCCCTCCCCACCGAGGTCCGCCGCGCGGCCCTGGGCAGCGCGCGCCCCCCGGCGTCTCATTCGGTGCGCGCCCGTCGTAATGATCACCGCGGGCGGCGTGGCCGAAAGAGTAACCCCCCGTTATCACCGCCGGCCGAACAGGCAGGCGCTGTGGCAGTACCGTGACAGACGGGTACGGCGCGCCGCTTCTACCGTGCCGTCCAGCCGGGAAGCTGCTCCGTCTGCGCCGTCCACTCCGCCGGGGGCGCACCCGCCCCACCTGCGGCGACCACCCCGCCGACGATCGCACAGGTCGTGTCGACGTCCCCGCCCGCCTGTGCGGTCACCCAGAAGGCCTCCTCGAAGTCGCCGAGGCTGCGGGCCGCCGACCAGAGGGCGAACGGGACGGTGTCGTGTGCGCTGGTCCGACGGCCGTTGCCGAGGACGGCGGCGACCGTGCCGGCGTCGCGGTAGTCGAGCATGTCGCGGGCCCGGCGGAGTCCGGCACCGACCGCGCTGCGCGGTACGAGCGCGATGACGCCGTCCAGGAGGTCCGCCGGCTTCGGCGGGCCGGTGGGCGAGGCCGCGAGCGAGGCGGCCGCGGCCACGGCCATCGCGCCCACAACGGCTTCCCGGTGCTGATGGGTCGTGTACGAGGAGATCTCGGCCTGGTGCGTGGCCTGCTCGGGGTCGTCCGCGTACCAGGCTCCGAGCGGCGCGATGCGCATGGAGGAGCCGTTTCCCCACGACCCCTGGCCATTGAACAGCGCGGAGGCCAGCTCCCGCCAGTCGCCGCCCTCCCGGACCAGCCTGAGCAGCCGGTTCACGGCAGGGCCGTACCCCCGGTCGAAGTCGTGGTGCTCCGCGAAGGAGCGGGCGAGTGCGTCCTGGTCGATCCGGTCGTGCTCCCGGAGCACGGACAGTACGGAACAGGCCATCTCGGTGTCGTCGGTCCACTGCCAGGGTCCCGGGGGCAGGGAGCGGTCCTTCAGGAGCGGATAGTTGGCGGGCACGAAGAACTGGGAGCCCAGGGCGTCTCCCACGGAGAGGCCGCGCAGGCTGGCAAGGGCGCGGTCGAAGCGCTGGTCGGAAGCCGATTCGGTCATCGCTTCCACTCTATCCGGTGATGCCGTACGGCTCAGGGGTACGCCAGCGCTCGAACGGCCGGTCAAGGGTGTAGCGCCCGTCCGTGCCCAGCACCAGCGTGCGGGACTCCCCGTTGTCAGGATTCGAAAGAGATTCGAATTCGGCGACGGACCAGTGGAACCATCGCATGCAGAACAGCCGCATGGTCAGACCGTGCGTGACCAGCAGGACGTTGGGCGGGTGGTCCGGGGCCTCGAAACTCCGGTACAGGCTCTCCAGGAACGCTCCCACCCGGTCGTACACATCCGCTCCGGACTCGCCCTGCGCGAAGCGGTAGAAGAAGTGCCCGTAGGCATCCCGGTAGGCCTTCTGCAGCCGGACGTCGTCGCGGTCCTGCCAGTTCCCCCAGTCCTGCTCGCGCAGCCGCGGTTCCTCCCGGACCCGCACGGTCTCGTGGTCCAGGCCGAAGGACCTGAAGGTCTCGTGCGTACGGCGATAGGGCGATACGTACACGCTGACCCGCTCGCCGCCGAAGAGCTCACGCAGCCGCACGCCCGTCTCGCGGGCCTGCCGCAGCCCTGTCGCGGTGAGCCTCAGCGCATGGTCGGGCTCGCGCTCGTACACCGTGTCGTCGGCATTGCCCTCGGACTCGCCGTGGCGGACGAGGACAATGCGTTGCGGTCGTGCCATGTACCGACCCTAGATCGAGTCGCCGCCGTTCGAGCAGTTGTCCGGATCTCGACCCTCGCATGTCGCGGTCGAATCGCCGCCGGGCCGCGCTCTCACACCGTCCAGGACGGTTCGAGTTGCACGACGTCACCGGCGAGGGCCGCGACATCGTCCTCGGTCTGCGCCCGCTGCGAGAGCCGCTCGACGCTCCCCGCCCGGTACTTGCCCCGTTCGGCGCTCGACTGCCACATGGAAAGGACCAGGAACTCATGGCCGGGCGCCTCTCCGAACACCCCTCGCAGCATCCCGGGCGATCCGGCCATCGCCGGATTCCACACCCTCTGCTGCATGAGCGCGAAATGCTCCACCCGGTCCTCGTGCACCCGGCTGTGGGCCACCCTGAGGACGTCCGCGTCGGTGAACGCAGGTTCGAAACCGGTCTTCACGTCGAAGCGGTACTCGAACAGCTTGACCTGTATGTCGTTGCACGTACCGGACTGCGCGGCGGCCAGGGCATCGTGCCCGCGCGCCATGAACGAGTCGTAGAAGACCCGGTTCTCCCAGAACGCGAAGACATGCGCCACCTCCGGCCGGCCACGGCTCCAGCCGCCGCCCTGGCCCCTGAACCCCGGCTCACCCAGCAGCCCCGCCCATTTCCGCTGCCCACGCTCGAAACCTCGACGGTCCACCACACTGCAGCGAATCCACTTGACCAGCACGGCCCCATCGTACGGGTGCCGGACGTGGCGCGGGTCACGCTCCGCAGGAGTGGGTGGCGCACAACCGTCCCTGCCCCGACCGCATGGAGAACAACCACCCCGTACGTCACCGGGGCGCCGCGCGGCCAGTGGCCCGATTCAGCCGTCCGCACCCAAGGCGGTTGGTTCCACGGGCGGTTACGGACATGATCGGGTGACAGAACCGGAGCGACGGCCCCGCGCTCGAAGGAGGCAGGTTCGATGAGCACGCCCAACAAGGACATCGACAAGGTCGAGGTCAGACTCAAGTGGGACCCCAGTTCTCAGGGCGAGCCCCCCAACGACCTCGACATCATCGCGGCGACCTATGCGGCGGAGGAGCCGTACGGCAGCCCCGCGTACCTCGTGCACTTCGACAGCCGCGCACCCGACGGCACGATCACGCTGAACCGTGACAGCCGGACGGGTCAGGGCCTGGGCTTCGACGAGGTGATGACGCTGGAACTGGACCGGCTCTCGGAGTCGTACACCAGGGTGGTCGTCGGTGTGGCCATTCAGCAGCGCGACGGCCGCAAGACCTTCGCCGAGGTGGAGAACACCGAGGTGCAGATACTCGAGGGCTACAACAGCCTTTCCGAGGACGACTTCTCGACGGTCCCGACCGCGACCGCGGCGGTCGTCGCCGAGTTCGTCCGGGATTCCACGGGCGTCTGGCGGTTCCACGACACGGTGCGGGGCTTCGACGGGGACGCCGACGCGTTCGCCGCGACGATGGGAGCCCGCCCGCCCGGAGCGTGACGCTCCGGATACGGGACGGGGCGGGAAGGTCTCCGATGAGACCTTCCCGCCCCGCGGCCGCCGGCCGCTCAGCCGTTGTGCTTCAGGCCGCCGGGATCAGCTGCAGCCGCTGGTCGAGCCGCAGCCCTCGCAGATGTAGCAGGAGCCGGCGCGCTGCATCTTCGTGCCGCAGGAGAAGCAGAGCGGGGCGTCCGCGCTGATGCCCAGCTGCATCTCGACGAGCTCCGCCGAGGTGTGCGCCGTCTTCGGGGCCGGGGTACCGGCCTCCTTCACGGGTGCCACCGCCTTCAGCGGCTCCGTACGCACGGGAGCTGCCGGGGTCAGACTCTCGGCGGCCAGCTGCTCCTCCTCGAACGACGGCTCGTAGGAGCCGGTGTCGAGGTGGCGCTGACGCTCCTCGGCGGAGTGAATGCCGAGGGCCGAGCGGGTCTCGAAGGGCAGGAAGTCCAGCGCCAGACGACGGAAGATGTAGTCGACGATCGACTGCGCCATCCGCACGTCCGGGTCATCCGTCATACCGGCCGGCTCGAAGCGCATGTTGGTGAACTTCGAGACGTACGTCTCCAGCGGGACGCCGTACTGCAGACCGACCGAGACTGCGATGGAGAAGGCGTCCATCATGCCCGCGAGGGTCGAGCCCTGCTTGGACATCTTGAGGAAGACCTCGCCGAGACCGTCGTCCGGGTAGGAGTTGGCGGTCATGTAACCCTCGGCGCCGCCCACCGTGAAGGAGGTGGTGATGCCGGGACGGCCCTTGGGCAGGCGCTTGCGGACCGGACGGTACTCGACGACCTTCTCGACCGCGGTACGGATGGTGTCCTCGGCCTTGGCCGTGACCTCGTCCTTCTTCTCCTCCCACTTCTTGGTGGAGAGGGGCTGGCCGACCTTGCAGTTGTCGCGGTAGATCGCGAGCGCCTTGACGCCCAGCTTCCACGCCTCGAAGTAGACCTCCTCGACGTCCTCGACGGTGGCCGTCTCCGGCAGGTTCACCGTCTTGGAGAGCGCGCCGGAGATCCACGGCTGGATGGCCGCCATCATGCGCACGTGGCCCATCGCGGAGATGGAACGCTCGCCCATCGCGCAGTCGAAGACCTCGTAGTGCTCGCTCTTCAGGCCGGGGGCGTCAATCACGTTGCCGTTCTCGGCGATGTGATCGACGATCGCCTCGATCTGCTCCTCCTGGTAGCCCATGCGACGCAGGGCCTGCGGGACGGTGCCGTTGACGATCTGCATCGAGCCGCCGCCGACCAGCTTCTTGAACTTGACCAGGGCGAGGTCGGGCTCGAGGCCGGTGGTGTCGCAGGACATCGCGAGACCGATGGTGCCGGTGGGGGCGATGACCGAGGCCTGCGCGTTGCGGAACCCGTTCTTCGCGCCGAGGCGGATGACGTCCTGCCAGGCCTCCGTGGCGGCGGCCCAGATCGGGTTGTCCAGGTCGTCCGCGTGCACGGCCACCGCGTTGGCGTCGGCGTGCTGCTTCATGACGCGCTGGTGCGGCGTGGCGTTGCGGGCGTAGCCGTCGTACGGGCCGACGACCGCGGCCAGCTCGGCGGAGCGGCGGTACGAGGTGCCGGTCATCAGCGAGGTGATGGCTCCGGCGAGCGCGCGGCCGCCGTCGCTGTCGTACGCGTGGCCGGTCGCCATCAGCAGAGCGCCGAGGTTGGCGTAGCCGATGCCGAGCTGGCGGAACGCGCGGGTGTTCTCACCGATCTTCTCGGTCGGGAAGTCGGCGAAGCAGATGGAGATGTCCATCGCCGTGATGACCAGCTCGACGACCTTGGCGAAGCGCTCGGACTCGAAGGACTGGTTGCCCTTGCCGTCGTCCTTGAGGAACTTCATCAGGTTCAGCGAGGCCAGGTTGCACGAGGTGTTGTCCAGGTGCATGTACTCGCTGCACGGGTTCGAGCCGTTGATCCGGCCGGACTCGGGGCAGGTGTGCCACTGGTTGATCGTGTCGTCGTACTGGATGCCCGGGTCGGCACAGGCCCAGGCGGCCTCGGCCATCTTGCGGAAGAGGGACTTGGCCTCGACCTCTTCGATGACGTCACCGGTCATCCGGGCGCGGAGCCCGAACTTCCCGCCGGACTCGACGGCTTTCATGAACTCGTCGTTCACCCGGACCGAGTTGTTCGCGTTCTGGTACTGGACGGACGTGATGTCGTCGCCGCCCAGGTCCATGTCGAAGCCCGCGTCGCGCAGGGCGCGGATCTTCTCCTCCTCCTTCACCTTGGTCTCGATGAAGTTCTCGATGTCGGGGTGGTCGACGTCGAGGATGACCATCTTGGCCGCACGGCGGGTGGCGCCACCGGACTTGATCGTTCCGGCGGACGCGTCGGCGCCACGCATGAAGGAGACCGGGCCGGAGGCGTTGCCGCCGGAGGAGAGGAGCTCCTTGGAGGAGCGGATACGGGAGAGGTTCAGGCCGGCGCCCGAGCCGCCCTTGAAGATCATCCCCTCTTCCTTGTACCAGTCGAGGATCGACTCCATGGAGTCGTCGACGGCCAGGATGAAGCAGGCGGAGACCTGCTGCGGCTGGGGCGTGCCCACGTTGAACCAGACCGGCGAGTTGAAGCTGAAGATCTGGTGCAGGAGGGCGTACGCCAGCTCGTGCTCGAAGATCTCCGCGTCCGCAGGAGAGGTGAAGTAGTTGAAGTCCTCGCCGGCCTTCCGGTAGGTCTTCACGATCCGGTCGATGAGCTGTCGGAGACCGGTCTCCCGCTGCGGGGTGCCCACGGCACCGCGGAAGTACTTGCTGGTGACGATGTTGACCGCGTTCACCGACCAGAAGTCGGGGAACTCGACGCCACGCTGCTCGAAGTTGATCGAGCCGTCGCGCCAATTGGTCATGACGACGTCACGGCGCTCCCACGACACCTCGTCGTACGGATGCACGCCGGGGGTGGTGTGGATGCGCTCGATACGCAGGCCCTGCTTGGTCGCAGTCGACTTGGTTCCCTTACCTCGGGAACCTCGTGCCGGGCCGCTCGCCGTCTCTGTCATGCCGCCTCCCATATATGGGCAAAAACGCCCTGAAGTGCCGAGAACTTCCCCGAGCACAGTCTGTGTCTGGTACTTCGGACGCCGCGCAGGGCATCCGGAGCAGGTCTGTGGTGCCGCCCGGCCACGGGTCCGCGGACCCGTGGCGAGCGGACGGTGCCGCTCAGTCGGCGGCGACGACGGGAACGGGGACCTCGAGGGTCTCGCCGGTCCCGCTTCCTTCCGCGAGAGGCCGCTGTTCGCGGAGTTCCACGATCGCGGCCTCGAAGTCTTCGAGGCTGTTGAACGCCCGGTACACGGACGCGAACCGCAGGTAGGCGACCAGGTCGAGTTCCTGCAGGGGGCCGAGGATGGCCAGCCCGACGTCGTGCGTCGTCAGCTCGGCGCTGCCGGTGGCGCGCACCGCCTCCTCGACCCGCTGGCCGAGCTTGGCGAGGGCGTCCTCGGTGACCGGCCGCCCCTGGCACGCCTTGCGCACGCCGGAAATGACCTTGGTGCGGCTGAAGGGCTCGGTCACGCCGCTGCGCTTCACCACCATGAGCGAGCAGGTCTCCACCGTCGTGAAACGGCGGGAACAGTCGGGGCACTGACGGCGTCGGCGGATCGAGGTCCCGTCGTCGGTGGTGCGACTGTCGACGACCCGGCTGTCGGGGTGCCTGCAGAAGGGGCAGTGCATGGCTCCCAACCCTCCTTCACAGCACGACTGAATGGCCTCACCGGGCCCCGCGAGGGGCCTTCGAAAGCAGTCTCAAGCATAGGCGATGACCGCACCCCCGACAGACGGGGACCACAACTTCTGGGCGGCTGGAACAATCCAACCACTAGATCTTGGGTTTGGCCGCGCATTTGGCCCTACCGCGTGTCGCGCGGCCCGGGCGGCCGGAAGGCAGCGTACGACCGAGCAAGAGGGTACGGGAAGCATGCTGCCGCACCGATCGCGGGGCGGCGGCCCGCGGAGCGCGGGAGAGGCCGGACCGCGACCCCGGGCGGCGTCGTCGCAGCCGCGGACGCTAGCGTAATGATCCGAATTGCCGTTCGACCCAACAGCGGACAGCCCACCTCCCGGCTCCGCTCATACACCCAGCAGTGAACCCCCAGCGGGCTTTTATTTGTTTTTCACTCGAACGTGTGTTTGGCGCAACCTTTCGAAAGCTACTACCGTTGTGCAGCTAGGGAGACCATTCGAGAGGGGCCGACGTGACCACCACCGCAGACAGTGCCATCATCACTGCCCAGGACCGCTCCCAGAGCCGACTCGAGCCGGTGCATGCCATGAATGACTCAGTCACGAACACGGAGGGGCCGGAGCCCGCGCGCCCAGCGCGCTCGCTGCCCGGACGACCTCCTGGAATCCGGGCGGACAGCTCGGGGCTCACGGACCGGCAGCGGCGAGTGATCGAGGTCATCCGGGATTCCGTGCAGCGGCGGGGATACCCGCCGTCGATGCGGGAGATCGGTCAGGCGGTGGGTCTGTCCAGTACGTCCTCCGTCGCGCACCAGCTCATGGCCCTGGAGCGCAAGGGCTTCCTGCGCCGAGACCCTCACCGCCCCCGGGCGTACGAGGTGCGCGGTTCGGACCAGCCCAGCACACAGCCCACCGACACCACGGGAAAGCCCGCGGCGTCGTATGTGCCACTGGTCGGCCGGATCGCTGCCGGTGGTCCGATCCTCGCCGAGGAATCCGTCGAGGACGTCTTTCCGCTCCCCCGCCAACTGGTCGGTGACGGAGAGCTCTTCGTGCTGAAGGTCGTCGGCGACTCGATGATCGAAGCGGCGATCTGCGACGGCGACTGGGTCACCGTACGGCGCCAGCCCGTGGCGGAGAACGGCGACATCGTGGCCGCGATGCTGGAGGGCGAGGCCACGGTCAAGCGCTTCAAGCGGGAGGACGGCCATGTGTGGCTGCTCCCCCACAACTCCGCGTACCAGCCGATCCCCGGCGACGAGGCGACGATCCTCGGCAAGGTCGTGGCGGTGCTGCGGCGGGTGTGACCGCCTCTGCTGCTTCGGCGGGGCCCCGGGACCGGCTTGCACCGGCCCCGGGGCCCCGTTCGTGCGAACGGGGCCCGTCCGGGACTACTCCTCCGCTGCTTTCGCGGCGGCGTCGATCGCCGCGAGCGAGCGACGCGCCTGATTGCCGTCTGTCGTGTACCAGAAGTCGGGGAGCGAGGCGCGCAGATAGCTCCCGTACCGTGCGTTGGCGAGACGCGGGTCGAGCACCGCGACGACGCCCTTGTCACCCATGGCCCGGACGAGGCGGCCGGCGCCCTGTGCCATCAGCAGCGCGGCGTGCGTGGCCGCGACGGCCATGAAGCCGTTGCCCCCCGCCTCCTCGACCGCCTTCTGCCGTGCGCTCATCAGCGGGTCGTCGGGACGGGGGAAGGGGATGCGGTCCATGACCACCAGCTGGCAGCTGGCACCCGGAACATCCACGCCCTGCCAGAGTGAGAGTGTGCCGAAGAGACAGGTCTCGGGAGAGGCCGCGAAGTTCTTGATCAGCTCCCCCAGGGTCTCCTCGCCCTGGAGCAGGATCGGGCGCTCCAGTCGGCTCCGTAGCTCCTCGGCGGCCGCCTGAGCGGCCCGCATGGAGGAGAAAAGCCCGAGCGTACGACCGCCTGCGGCCTCCACCAGCTCGGCGAGCTCGTCCAGCATGTCGGTGCGGGAGCCCTCCCGGCCGGGGGTCGCCAGATGCCGGGCGACATACAGGATTCCCTGCTTCGGGTAGTCGAAGGGCGAGCCGACGTCGAGCCCCTTCCACTGCGGGATGTCGTCCCCGGCGGTGCCTTCGGGGGCGAGCCCGAGTGACGCACCCACGCCGTTGAAGTCCCCGCCGAGCTTCAGCGTGGCCGAGGTGAGGACGACGGACCGGTCGGCGAAGAGCTTCTCGCGCAGCAGCCCCGAGACGGAGAGCGGGGCGACCCGCACCGAGGCCCCGAAGCGGTCATGGCGTTCGTACCAGACGACGTCGTACTCGGACCCCTGCGTGATGCGTTCGGCGACGCCGTGGATCGTCTCCACCGAGGCCAGTGCCTGCTTGCGGACGGCGTCCTCGTCCTGGACGGACTTGTCCCGGGTGGATCCCATGGCGGAGATCACCGTACGCGCGGCGTCCCGCAACGCCATCAGCGCGTAGCCCAGGTCCTCCGGGACCTCCTCCAGGCGGCCGGGCAGTGCCAGCTCCATCACTCGTTCGAAACCCTCCGACGCGCTCTGCAGCGCATCGGCGGCCTTCTCGTTGACCAGCTTCGCCGCGCGGCGCACCGCACGGCTGACCTGGCCCGGGGTGAGCTCCCCGGTGGCCACGCCGGTGACCCTGGAGACCAGCTCATGGGCCTCGTCGACGATCAGCACCTCGTGCTGCGGGAGCACCGGGGCGCCCTCGATGGCGTCGATGGCCAGGAGCGCGTGGTTGGTGACCACCACATCGGCGAGCTTCGCCCGCTCCCGGGCCTGTTCTGCGAAGCACTCAGCCCCGTACGCGCATTTGCCGGCGCCCAGGCATTCGCGCGAGGAGACCGAGATCTGCGCCCACGCCCGGTCGGACACGCCCGGCGTGAGGTCGTCGCGATCGCCGGTCTCCGTCTCGTCCGACCAGTCCCGCATCCGCAGGAGGTCCTGGCCGAGCTTGCTCGACGGGGCCGCGGCCTCGAACTGGTCGAAGAGCCCCTCTTCCTCCTCCTGCGGCACCCCTTCGTGCAGGCGGTGCAGGCAGAGGTAGTTGGACCGGCCCTTGAGCATGGCGAACTGGGGACGCCGGCGCAGCAGCGGATGCAGGGCGTCGACCGTGCGCGGAAGGTCCCGCTCCACGAGCTGGCGCTGCAGGGCCAGGGTCGCCGTGGCCACCACGACACGCTCGCCGTGAGCCAGTGCGGGCACCAGGTAGCCGAGCGATTTGCCCGTGCCGGTACCGGCCTGGACCAGCAGGTGGGAATGGTCGTCCACGGCGTCGGCGACCGCGTCGGCCATGGCGGCCTGACCGGGCCGCTCCGTACCGCCGACGGCGGTCACGGCGGCGTGCAGGAGCTCGGGGAGGGATGGCTTCGTCATAGCCCGACCAGCCTACGGGGCGCCACTGACAACGGCGATCACTCCCGGCCTCACGCGGAGGGGCGGAGCGGGTTCGGCACCGTCCCGTGGACTGCGGCGTGCGGCCGCTCGGGCCGGTCGCGGTAGCCGTCCAGATGCAGGCGGTTGCGGTTCAGGCAGAGGCGTTCGATGCGCGGCGTCAGCATGTCGAACATCTCGAACCGTTCCTTCAGCTCGGGGAAACGGGCGTGGTGGCGCAGGATCTCCGCCCGGACGAGTGACCAGAATTCGGCCTCCGGGACGCCCAGCTGCTCCTCGCAGAGCGGCGACAGAAAGCGGAAGACTCCGGTGAACAGCCCGGAGTGGATGAACTGGGTGAGGAAGGCCGGCTCCTCGGTGAGCAGGATGCGGCGTACGTCCTGCGGCATGGTGTCGTGCTCGGGCAGCGGCCGGGCGCTGATGTTCACGTCGTCCACGAAGTCCTTGATCGCCAGGCGTACGGGGACGTCCTGGCCGTCGAAGACGACGATGGCGTTCTCGCCGTGCGGCGAGAACACGGTGCCGTAGCGGTAGAGGAAGTGCAGCAGCGGCGGAAGAATCGCGGCGAAGAGCCGGGTCAGCCAGGCGGTGGGGGTCAGCCCGGAGCGGGCCACCAGCTCGGCGGTGAAGGAGCGGCCCTGCGGATCGGTGAGCAGCAGTGAGGCGAGCGTGCGGGCGCGCTCGCCGGGCGCGAGCCGCGGGAGAAGGGGCTCGCGCCAGATCGCGCCGAGAATCTCCTTGAACTGGTACGGCGTCTCGGGGAGGTGGTCGTACAGCGGGTGCTCGACCGCGACCGACGCCACCTCGCCGAGCAGGATGACGCCGCAGGTGTCTCGCAGGAAGGGATCGCCGTCCCGAAGCCCCTGGACCCAGCCGGTGACGGCGGGGGCGGCGAGGGTTCGTTCGGTGGGCAGACCGCGCCAGACCAAGGTGTTGAGGATCGACAGCGGCAGTTTGACGGTGTGCCGGTCGGGCCGGTCCAGGTTGGCGAAGGTACGGATGGACTGCTGTGGCAGCCGCAGATCCGGGTCTGCGTGCAGGGGCACGATGTCACCGGCGGCGATGGCCGGGGCGAACAGCGGGACGATCCACTCGTCCCACTGCCAGGGATGGACGGGCAGACAGTAGTAGCCGTCCGGGTCGAGACCGCGGCTGCTCAGGGTGGTGTCGAAGGACTCGCGGACCGCGGGGTCGAGCTCCTGGGCGTAGAGCTGTCCGGCGGTGGCCAGCGAGGAGACGCCGCGGTAGGCGGCGATCCGGGAGGAGACCGCGATCCAGGGCAGCCTGACCGGCTTGCGGGCCTCGGGGGTGAAGAGGGACGCGTCGGTGGCGGAGAACCCGAGCCGCCCTTTGTTGGCGACGATCCAGGGGTGGCCCGTCTGGTGCCCTTCGAGTTCCGCGTAGTCGAGGTCGGCGAGCTCGGCGACCGCGAGTGCGCTGTGGTCGAGCCGGGCGTCGGCGGTGAGCGTGGTGGTGAGCTCGCGGACGAGGTGGCCGAGGGTGGCACCGTCGATTCCGAGAAGACGGCGCGCGCGGGCGAGGAAGAGGAGCGGGTCGCGGAAGGGGACCCCGGCGGGGACGCGGTCCCCGCGCTCGTCGGCGCCCCCGCCTGAGAGATCGGACTCGGCATCGGGCGCGGACGGTGCGTCGGGCGCGGATTCGGCATCGGGCGCGGGCAGGGCATCGGAGCCGGACTCGGCATCCGGCACGGACGCCGACTGCGTTCCGGCCCGGGGCGCGCCCAGTGCGTGTGCCTCGGTCTCGGCGGTGGTCGCCTCACGGATCGAGTCCGGGGCGACCCGCCAGCTGCCGTACACCCCCCGCCCCGCCGTGAAGATCAGGCTTCCCCCGTCGTCCAGGACGAGGGTGTACGTATCACCGCCGGCGGACCGCGGGACGGGCTGGATGATTTCCTCGTAGGCGAATTCGCCGAGCATCTTCGCAAGCATCCGGGCGGCGGCTCGGTCCCAGACCGCCCGGTTCAGTTCTGGAGTGCTGAGGAGCGCGGGCGACTCCGCCGAATCACGGTTCGCGGGATATGCAGGATATGTGGGCACGGGAACTCCTCGGGACGGAACCGATGGGCGTCGAGCGGTGCGGACAAGGCGGCGGTTGGTTCACAGCAGGGCACGGTCGGCTCGGTCGCGGACCATCAGCGCGGCCCGCTTGTCCGGGAGTTCGACCTCCGCGGAGCAACGGAATCCGGCGCTGAGGAACGCGGAGACGGAAGGGGTGTTGCGCAGGTCCGGTTCGGCGACGACGCGTGTGCACAGCGGACGGTTGTCGAACACCAGGTCGGAGGCGGCCCGCAGCAGCGTGGTGCCGACTCCGCGGCCACGATTGTTCACTTCACCGATGAGGAGGTGGATTCCGGTGTCGTGCGGACGGGCGGGATAGTGGCGCGCCAAGGGGTCGAGGTCCGCGCGGTAGATCTCCCAATAGCTCATGGGCACGCCTGACAGCACCCCCAGACAGGGGATGCTGCGTCCGTCGCCGTCGAGTTGGGGGCGCAGGTGCTCCGCCGTGACGGTTTCGGCTCCGGCGAGTTCCCAGAAGGCCGCGACCGCGGGGTCGTTCATCCAGCGGCTGATCACCGCGAGATCGCGTTCCATTCGTACGGGGACGAGTTGGAACACCCCGGCCGGTGTGGTGACGGGCTTCCATTCGGCCGGCCGGCCGAGCAGCTCGGAGGTGGGTGCGCAGTGCCCCGTGACGGTTGCGTCCTCCTCCAGGAATGCGAGGAGTTCATCGGTGAGTTGCGGATCCGGTGTGTCCTCGGGCCCCGTACCGGCCTGGGGAGCGGGGCCGGTATCGGGGTCGGTGTGCGCGTCGGTGGGAGGCACGGTGACGGACTCCTCTCTCAGCGGTTCGGTCGGCAGGTTTCCTGACGCCTGGGTCTGTGACGACGGGGTCCTGACGAAGGATTCCTGATGAAGGGGTTCCTCCGGGGCACACAGCGGGTTTTCCTCAGAGGCAGAGGGGGTTGGTGATAGTGACGTAGACGGACTGTGTGTCGACGGGACCGACGAGTTCGTCGAGTCCGTGCAGCCGGGTCAGCATGTTGGCCTTGCAGCGCAGCTGCGGAGTCTCCAACAGGTGTGCGGGGAGCGGGGACCCCAGCCGGGCCGCCGTTCCCAGGAACCGGCGGAAGGCTGCCAGGAGCATCTGTTCGTCGGCGAGGTGCTGAGCCCCGAATGCTCCGATCAGCCCGAACACGTTGTTGATGCCGAGGTAGTACGCGAAGCGTTCGTCGGTGACGGCATCGGTGACGAAGGTGTCGCTGACCGACCCGATGCCGGGGAGCCTGCGCTCGAGCGCCGTGCGGTGGGACTCCCTGAAGTAGTAGCCCTGGTTGTCGCGGTAGCGGCCGCCGACCGGCCAGCCGTCGGCGTCGAGCAGGACGAGGGTGTTCTGCTGATGGGCTTCCAGGGCGACACCGGCGTGGGCGTCGAGCCAGAGCACCGGCTGGACGACGCGGTCGAGGTAGCGCAGGAACCACTCGGCAGCGACGGCGGTCGTGGTCCGGCCGGTGCCGGCGGCGAGGCGGCAGACGATGTCGGCGAGGCGCGAGTGCATCCTCGTCCGGCCAGGCCAGGGGCGTGGGGCGGTGAGCCCGGCGATGCAGACGGCGTCGTCGTGCCGGTCGAACGGGTTGTGCCGCAGCATGACGTCGAAGCCGTGGACGGGTTGGCCGTCCGGGGTGTCGACCGCGAGCCAGGCGGGATCCCGGACGATGTCGAAACCGGGGTGGGCCCTGTGCAGCTCCGTGGCGAGTCCGCTCCGCAGCAGACGGTGGACCTCCACGCCCCGGTGGAGTTCCTTGCGGAGGTTCTCGCGACGGGAGTTGGTGATGCGCAGGCCGAGGGAGAGCTTCAGCATGGTGTCCACGCCGGGCCGGTGCACGGTTCGCACCGACGAGGTGGGGTGCCAGCGCGCGCCGTGGGGCCCGAGGTCGTGCACGAGTCCGGCGTCGAGCAGGGCGGCGACCTCGGGCCGGTGCCGCAGCTCTCGGGCCTGCCAGGGGTGGAGTGGGATCAGCGCGGTGTGCTCGGGGTGGCTCAGTCCCCCGGCGTGCCGGGCAACGAGTTCCGTCGCCGGTACCGGGCGGCCCTGGTCGGTCCATGCGGAGTCGGTGGCCAGTACGGACCGGTCGACGGCCATCCAGTGGAGGGGGAAGGAGCCGTGCGACTCGGGTGAGTAGAGGCGGGTCTCGGAGTCGGAGAGGCCTTCGCGGCTCTTGGGAGAGGGGTGGAGGGGATGGCCGAGGAGGAGTGACTGCTCGGCTGTGAGGAAGAGGTCGGCCTCGTCGGGTGCAGCGGGGTGGCGTCGTTGTCCGTCGATGAATCCGGCGGTCCGGCGCACCGAGTCGGCGACCCTGGCCACCATGTCGGCGCCCTCGTTGTGGTCGGCCTCGCGGCCCAGGAGAGCGGCGACGGTGACGGCGTCGGCGGTGGGTGCCCCCTCGGGTGCCTGTTCCAGGGCCGGAGCGCCGAACCGGTGCCATCCGGTGGCGGACCAGTGGATGACGGGGACCTGCAGGGCGGTGCCGCTAGCGGGCAGCGGGATGCGGAGGGTCTCTCCATCGGGGCGGGGCAGGTCGCATTCGCGGGCCCAGCAGCGCAGCAGGTTCTCGATACCGGCGGCGTCCGCGGCCTGGAGCGGGTCCGGATGGTCCAGCGGGTCGGAGGCCGGTGCCGGGGAGGCGAGCACGGTCCTGGAGGCGTACCAGAGACCGTGCGGCACCTCCTTCTGGCGCGGCACGGTCGTCGGCTCGACAGCGAGGTGACCGGATGTTCCGGCCTCTCCTCGGTGGTGGCTGGAGGGAGGGCCGTCGGCCTCGGGCGCGGGGGTGGGGTTCACGGCGGTCTTTCCTGTGATGGTGTCCGGGGTCAGCGGATCGACCCGGTCGCGGTCCGTCGGTGCGGTGAGCGCTCCGCGGCTGCCATGGCGTCGGCAAGGCGGTCGACGACCGCCGTTGCCTGTTCGTCGGTGAGCGTGAGGGGTGGTAGCAGGCGTACGACCGTGGAGTGCCGGCCGCCGAGTTCGACGATGAGGCCTCGGCGCAGGCACTCCTGCTGGACGGTGACGGCGAGGACGGGGTCGGGCGGCGCGGCGCTCCCTCCGTCCACGGGCGCGGATTCGGGGTCGACGAGTTCCAAGCCGATCATCAGGCCCCTGCCGCGGACATCGCCGATGCAGGGGTGGTCCTTGGCGAGCGCCCGCAGTTCGGCCAGCATCCGGTCGCCGAGGGCTCCGGCCCGTTCGGCGAGCCGGTTCTCCCGGACGTGGGCGAGGGTGGCCGTGCCTGCCGCCATCGCCAGTTGGTTGCCGCGGAAGGTGCCTGCGTGGGCGCCGGGCTGCCAGGTGTCCAGCTCGGAGCGGTAGACGATCACAGCGAGCGGGAGGGAGCCGCCGATGGCTTTGGAGAGCACCATCACGTCGGGCACGACCCCGCTGTGCCCGACGGCCCAGAAGGCACCGGTCCGGCCGACGCCGGTCTGGACCTCGTCGGCGATCAGGGGGATGGACCTGGACGCGGTGATCTCCCGCATCCGGCGCATCCAGCCGTCGGGGGCGGGGTTGACCCCGCCCTCTCCCTGCACCGGTTCGAGGATCATGCCGGCGGGCGCGGGCGTGCCGCTCTTGGGATCGTCGAGCACGCTCTCGGTCCACCGCGCGGAGATCTCCGATCCGCGCTCCCCTCCGATACCGAAGGGGCAGCGGTAGTCCTGGGGGAAGGGGAGGCGGGTCACGCGTACGTCCTCGGCGCCGCCGGATGCCGCGAGGGCTCCGGCCGTCATGCCGTGGTAGGCGCCGGTGAAGGCGAGCAGACCGCTGCGCCCGGTGGCGGCGCGGACCAGTTTGAACGCCGCTTCGACCGCGTCGGTGCCGGCCGGTCCGCAGAACTGGATGCGTGCGTCGTCCGCGAACTCGCGCGGCAGCGTGGCGAACAGCTCGGTCGTGAAGGCGTCCTTGACCGGGGTGGCCAGGTCGAGCATATGAAGAGGGGCGCCCGAATCGAGGACCTTCTTGATCGCTTCCAGGACCACCGGGTGGTTGTGCCCCAGGGCCAGTGTCCCGGCTCCGGACAGACAGTCGAGATAGCGCCGTCCGTCCGCCCCCTCGATGGTCAGCCCCCGCGCCCGGACCGGCACGATCGGCAGGGACCGGGCATAGGTGCGGGCGGCCGACTCCCGCATCGCCTGACGGCGCAGGATGCCCTCGTACGCTGCGGGCGGTGCCGCCGGAGCTGGTTCGGTCACGGCCACGGCTGGTGATCCTCCCGCTGTAACAGTTGCGTTGCACGTCAGCACGATTCCGCAGGGACGGAGTGCGGGGGTGAACCCTGTGCCTGTGTCCCCCGTACGTACCAACGACGCCGGACGCGGGGGATCACGGGTAGGTCCGAAGATCCTTGTGGGGCGGAACCATGCCCCTGCCGCGGACCGTCCACACCGGCACCGGCATAGTGGGGGACCGCGCCGAGCCTCCGGGAGAGCCTCCCGGCGGGCGCGACACCTGCGGAGCAGCCCGGGAAAGCCGTCCGGGAGCCCGGCCGGTGCGCCGTACGGAAGTCCGGTGCGCGGTGCGGAAGTGCAGTACAGAAGCGTTGAGTTACGAAGTCCCAGGGGGATCACCAGATGCGTCTCGTTCGACCAGCAGTCACCGCACGCCGCGGGAGGAGCGCCCGCCGCTCCCCCGTGCTCGCCACCGCGGCGGTCGCCGCCGTCCTCGCACTCACCGCGACCGCCTGCGGGCCGAGCGACGACGATGCGAGCTCCGAGCCGAGCAGCAGCTCGGCGGGCCAGACGTCGGACAACAAGATCACCGTCCCGGACGATCTGAAGGACCGGCTCAAGGAGCACGGGATCGACCTCGACCAGTGGAAGAACGGCGACTGGAAGAACTGGGACAGGGACAAGTGGCTGCGCGAGGCCAAGGACTTCATCAACCCTGTCATCGCGGGGCTCTGGGACCCGGACCGGATGCGCGACGCCGACAAGTCGCCCGAGAAGCCCGTCGACAACGACATCTCGGGTGACGAGGGCGTGACCGACCCGACCCCCGTACCCGTACGGGCCGTAGGCGTTCAGACGCCGTACCACGCCAACGCGGCCGAGTCCGGGAAGCTGTTCTTCGACGGCCCCGAGGGCTCGATGGTCTGTTCGGCGACCGTCGTGAAGGACCCGGCCCACCCGGGCAAGTCCAACATGGTGTGGACCGCGGGCCACTGCGTGCACGCGGGCAAGAAGGGCGGCTGGTACCGCAACATCGCCTTCGTACCGTCGTACAACGACAGCGGTCTGTCGACCGACGAGCTCCGTAACAACCCGCCCAAGGAGAAGGTCGCCCCGTACGGCGTGTGGTGGGGCGCGTGGGCACAGACCTCCGAGCAGTGGATCGACCAGGGGTCCTCGGTCGGCGGTCTGGGCGCGCCCTACGACTTCGCCGTGCTGCACGTGACGCCGGAGAAGGGCTCCAACGGCAAGTCCCTTGAGGAGACGGTCGGTTCGGCGCTGCCGGTCGAGTTCAACGCCCCGGCCGTGCCCAAGATCGCCGAAATGACGGCGACCGGCTTCCCGGCGGCTCCGCCGTACGACGGTCAGAAGCTCTTCCAGTGCGAGGACAAGCCGGGGCGGCTCTCCCTCACCAGGAACGACCCGACGATGTACCGCATCGGCTGCTCCATGACCGGCGGTTCGTCCGGTGGCGGCTGGGTCGCGGCGGGCCAGGACGGCAAGCCCGCGCTGGTCTCGAACACCTCCATCGGTCCGGTGACGGCCGGCTGGCTGGCCGGACCGCGCCTCGGCAAGGAGGCCAAGGGCGTCTACGACTCGGTCAGCAAGAAGTACGCGGGACAGTAGGGAATCCGGCCGTCACCCGTCCAGGCACGGGTGACGGCCGTGGCACGTACCCGGTTCCGGCCGTCATAAGGTGGTCCGCACACCATCCGCAGCCGGTACGACCGGCGTTATGCATGACACGCTCATGCCATTTTTAAGATTTCAGGGGGAGTCTTTTCCATGCGATCCATACGTCCGCTGCTCGCCGCCACCGGCCTCGCCGCCGCACTGGCGCTGACAGCCACGGCCTGTGGTCCGAGCGAGGACCAGGGGGCCGACAAGCCCGCGGCCACCGAAACCGCCAGTGGCAGCGGCTCCGACGGCGGTCTGTCCGCGGGTCTGGCCGACACGTTGAAGAAGCACGGTGTCGACCCGGAGAAGTGGAAGAGCGGCGAGTGGAAGAACTGGGACAAGGACAAGTGGCTGCGTGAGGCCAAGGACTTCGTGAACCCGGTCATCGAGGGGCTGTGGAAGCCCGACCGGATGAAGTCGGCCGAGGACCCGGCCAAGACCATGTCCGCGGGGGACCTCTCGGGCGCCCAGGGTGTGAGCGACCCCGAGCCCAAGCCGGTCGAGGCGGAGCGCGAGAAGACGCCGTACCACAACTACGCGGCCCCGGTCGGCAAGGTGTTCTTCGACTCCCCCGAGGGCCACATGGTCTGCTCGGGCACGGTGGTCAAGGATCCGAAGAACCCGGGCAGGTCCAACCTGGTGTGGACCGCCGGTCACTGCGTCCACGCCGGTGCCAAGGGCGGCTGGTACCGCAACATCGTCTTCGTGCCCGCGTACAACGACCAGGGCAAGGACGCCTCGGCGCTGAGGAACGCGCAGCCCCAGGAGATCGCCCCGTACGGCGCCTACTGGGCCGACTGGGCCACCACGTCCGGCGAGTGGCTGACCGACGGCGGCCCCACCGGCGGCGAGGGCGCCCCGTACGACTACGCGGTACTGCACGTGAAGCCGGAGAAGGGCACGAAGTCCCTGGAGGAGACCGTGGACAACGCCCTCGCGGTCGACTTCGACGCCCCGGAGGCGGCGCAGATCAGCGCGATGGGCGCCTGGGGCTACCCTGCCGCACCGCCCTACGACGGTCTGATCATGCACAAGTGCGTCGACCGCCCCGGCCGGCTCTCGATCAGCCCCAGCACTCCCACGATGTACCGCATCGGCTGCACCATGACCGGTGGTTCGTCCGGCGGCGGCTGGTTCAGCGAGGGTGACGACGGCAAGCTGGCACTGGTCTCCAACACGTCCATCGGCCCGGTGACGGCCGGCTGGCTGGCCGGACCCCACCTGGGCCGGGGCGCCGAGCAGATCTTCACGATGATGAGCGACAAGTTCGGCGGTCAGTGACCGCACACCGCGGAAGCCGGACGACCCCGTCCGGCGAAAGGCCGACGGCCCGCTCCCTCGTTCGGGGAGCGGGCCGTCGGCCTGTACGGTGCCGCGTCGCGGTCAGTGCACCGCGGGTACGAACGTGGAGAGCTCCGCAGCGAGCTCCTCGTGCACCAGTGCCTTGAGCAGGGTGCCCTCCGGCAGGTGCTCCTCGGAGATCACCTCGCCCTCGGCGTGCACCCGGGAGACGAGGCCGCCCTGGGTGTAGGGCACGAGCGCCTCGATCTCGACGGAAGGCCGGGGCAGTTCGCTGTCGATGAGCGCGAGCAGCTCGTCGATACCGGCACCGGTCCGCGCCGACACCGCGATGGCGTGCTTCTCGATGCGCAGCAGCCGCTGGAGCACCAGCGGATCCGCGGCGTCCGCCTTGTTGATCACCACGATCTCGGGTACGTCCACCGCACCCACCTCGCGGATCACCTCGCGCACGGCGGCCAGTTGCTCCTCCGGCACCGGGTGCGAGCCGTCCACCACGTGCAGGATGAGATCGGATTCGCCGACCTCCTCCATGGTGGAGCGGAAGGCCTCGACCAGGTGGTGCGGCAGATGCCGTACGAACCCGACGGTGTCGGCCAGGGTGTAGATCCGGCCGCTGGGCGTCTCGGCCCGGCGCACGGTCGGGTCGAGGGTGGCGAACAGCGAGTTCTCCACCAGTACACCCGCGCCGGTCAGCCGGTTGAGGAGCGAGGACTTGCCGGCGTTGGTGTAGCCGGCGATCGCGACCGAAGGCACCTTGTTGCGCTTGCGCTCCTGGCGCTTGATCTCGCGGCCGGTCTTCATCTCCGCGATCTCCCGGCGCATCTTCGCCATCTTCTCGCGGATCCGGCGCCGGTCCGTCTCGATCTTGGTCTCACCGGGACCACGCGTCGCCATGCCGCCACCGCCGCTGGAACCGCCGCCGCCCATCTGACGGGACAGCGACTGACCCCAGCCGCGCAGCCGCGGCAGCATGTACTGCATCTGTGCCAGCGAGACCTGCGCCTTGCCCTCACGGGACTTGGCGTGCTGGGCGAAGATGTCGAGGATCAGGGCGGTCCTGTCGACCACCTTGACCTTGACGACGTCCTCCAGGTGGATCAGCTGGCCGGGGCTGAGCTCACCGTCGCAGACGACGGTGTCGGCACCGGTCTCGAGGACGATGTCGCGCAGCTCCAGGGCCTTGCCGGAACCGATGTAGGTGGCCGGATCGGGCTTGTCGCGGCGCTGGAAGACGGCGTCGAGCACCTGCGCCCCGGCCGTCTCGGCGAGGGCCGCCAGCTCGGCGAGCGAGATCTCCGCGTCATGCACGGTCCCCGACGTCCAGACACCGACCAGCACCACACGCTCGAGGCGCAGCTGTCGGTACTCGACCTCGGTGACATCCTCGAGCTCGGTGGAGAGTCCCGCCACGCGCCGCAGGGCCGCGCGCTCGGAGCGGTCGAGCTGTTCGCCGTCCCGCTCTCCGTCGATCTCGTGGCTCCAGGCGACGTCCTCTTCCATCAGGGCGTCGGCCCGAAGGCTCTCGTTGAGGCTCTCGGTCACGTTCTCCGTGGCGCTCTGCGCGTCGTGCGCGTCCTGGGGAAGGGAAGAAGAGGAGGTCATTGGATCCTTACGTCGATAGGAGTGGTCCGTAACAGTCACAACGCGTGACCTCCCCGGATGATTCCCGCAGGGGGGATGCTCCGGTCCGGCCGCCGCGGCGACGTGTCGATAGTCGCATGGCCCGCCCGGACCGTCACGCGGGTTTACCGCCGCCCGCCGGTGCGGTGCTGTGCCAGTCCGGGTGGCCCGGCATGGGCGGCGTGGTCGTCCCGTACAGCCATCCGTCGAGGAACGTGCTCAGGTCGCGTCCCGCCACCCGGGAGGCCAGCGCCGTGAAGTCCGCGGTGGCGGCGTTGGAGTCGCGGTGTCCGCGCACCCAGAGCCTCTCCAGCCGGTCGAAGGCGCTGTGGCCGATCTCCTGGCGGAGCGCGTACAGGACCAGCGCGCTGCCGTCGTAGACCACCGGCCGGAACAGGCTGATCTTCTCGCCCGGGGCGGGCGCGGCGGGGCGTGCGGGCGGCCCTCCCTCGGCGCGCCAGCCGTCCGACCTGGTGTAGGCGTCGCGCATCCGGCTCTCCACCGGCCTGTCGCCGTGTTCCTCCGCGTAGCGGGCCTCGTACCAGCTGGCGTGTCCTTCGTTGAGCCAGAGATCGGACCAGGTCCGCGGCGAGACGCTGTCGCCGAACCACTGGTGCGCCAGCTCGTGGACCATGACCGAGTCGACGTACCACTCGGGGAAGCCGGGGTCGGTGAACAGGCGGCGCTCGAACAGCGACAGGGTCTGGGTCTCCAGCTCGAAGCCGGTCTCGGTGTCGGCGATCAGCACGCCGTAGTTCTCGAAGGGGTAGCGGCCGACCTGCTTCTCCATCCATTCCAGCTGACCTGGCGTCTTCCTCAGCCAGGGTTCCAGCAGCTTCCGGTCGGCGGCCGGTACGACGTCGCGGACCGGCAGTCCGTGCGGTCCGGTCCGCCGCACGACCGCTGACGTGCCGATGCTGACCTGCGCCAGTTCGGTGGCCATCGGATGTTCGGTGCGGTACGTCCAGGTGGTGCGGTCGCCGTGCCTGATACGTCCGGTGCGTACGCCGTTGGCCACCACCGTCCGGTCCTGGGGGGCCGTGATCCGGAAGGTGAAGTACGCCTTGTCGGCCGGGTGGTCGTTACTGGGGAAGACCCGGTGCCCGGCGTCGGCCTGGTTGGCCATGGCGAGCCCGTCGGCGGTCTGCACCCAGCCGCCGCTGTCCCGCTCGCCCCGCGGATCGCTGGTGTGCCGGACGGTGATGCGCAGCGGCACACCGGCGGGGAGCCGGCCGGGCGTCTCGACGATCAGGTCCTCGTCCGCGACCGCGAAGTCGGCGCTCAGGCCGTTGATCCGGACGGAGTGCACGGTGCCCCGGGTGAAGTCGAGGTTGATGCGGTCCAGGGGCCCGGTCGTCCGCGCGTCGATCGTGGTGACGGCTTCCAGCGGTTCGCTGTTGCGGCCGCTGTAGTCGAGGCCGATGTCGTAGGCGAGTACGTCGTATCCGGGGTTTCCGAGGTGAGGGAAGAGCGGGTCGCCGATGCCGAGCGGCACCGGTGCGGGCAGGGTGGCGGCGACGAGGGTGGCCGATGCGGTGGCCAGCAGAGCGGCCCGCAGGCGGCGGGAGAGGAACGGCATGGACTACGGCTACCAGCGCCGCTCCTCCGCACCGGGACGGCGCGCGCCGCGCCACTCGAACGAGATCCGCGGTGGCGGACGGCTCCCCCGGCAGGCCGGGGGCGTAGCCGGGGTCAGAGAGCGGCGGCCGGGTGCTGGGCGCGGCTCACGTCGTACACCCCCGGCACGTCGCGCATGGCGCGCATCAGTGAGGGAAGTCCGGCGGCATCGGGGAGTTGCAGGGTGTAGGTGTGCCGTACGCGCTGTTCGCTGGGCGGTTCGACGGTGGCGGAGATGATCGCCGCGTCCGCACCGGCGATCGCCTCGGTGAGGTCGGCCAGCAACCGGGGCCGTCCGAAGGACTCGGCGACCAGCGTCACGCGGCATTCGGACGCGTCGCCCCAGCTCACGGCGACCGGTACCCGGCCGACCGCCTCCATGCGGACCGCCGCGGGACACTCCAGCCGGTGCACGGCGACGGCGCCGCCGCGCACGGTGAAGCCGGTGACGTCGTCGGGCGGTACGGGGGTGCAGCAGCCCGCGAGCCGCACGGTGGCGTCCGACCGCTCGACCACGGCGCTCGCGGTACGGCCGGGGGTGCCCGCGTGGGGCTGGGCGGGCTGCGGGCCGGGCCCGCGGTCCGCGGTCCGGCTGCCGTTGACGGTCTCCGGGCCCTGCGGGTGGGCGTCGAGCCAGCCGGTGATGGCGATGCGGGCGGTGGGCGTCCGGGCGTGGTCGAGCCAGTCGGGCGAGGGCCCGGACGCGGCGTCCTCGGCGAGGAGCAGCTGCACGGTGTCGCCGTCGCCCAGCACGGTGCTGAGCGTGGCCAGCCGGCCGTTCACCCGTGCCCCGATACAGCTGTGTGCCGCGTCCCCGTACTGCGCGTAGGCGGCGTCGACGCAACTGGCCCCGGCGGGCAGGCCGAGCGTGCCGCCGTCGGTGCGGAAGACGGTGATCTCGCGGTCCTGGGCGAGGTCGGCGCGCAGGGTGGTCCAGAAGGTGTCGGGGTCGGGTGCGGACTGCTGCCACTCCAGGAGCCGGGAGAGCCAGCCGGGCCGGGTCGGGTCCGCGCGTTCGCCGTCCGCCGGTTCGCCGCCCGCGGGTTCGGCGGTCTGCGCGACGCTGTCCGAGGCGTACGGATTGCCGAGTGCGATGACGCCCGCCTCGGCGACCTTGTGCATCCGGTGGGTACGGATGAGGACTTCGGCGACCTCGCCCTCCGGGCCCACCACAGCGGTGTGCAGCGACTGGTACAGGTTGAACTTGGGGGCCGCGATGAAATCCTTGAACTCGGAGATCACCGGGGTGAAGCAGGTGTGCAGCTCGCCCAGGACGGCGTAGCAGTCGGCGTCCTCACCCACGAGCACCAGCAGCCGTCCGAAGTCGGTGCCGCGCAGTTCGCCGCGTTTGACGCCGACCCGGTGCACGGAGACGAAGTGCCGTGGCCTGACGAGGACTTCGGCGGTGATTCCGGCCTCCCTCAGCACCGAGGCGACGTTCTGGGAGATGTCGGTGAGCGGGTCGGCGGCGGCCGTGGCTGCGGTGATCACGGCGTGGGTGTGCGCGTACTCCTCGGGGTGCAGGATCGCGAAGACGAGATCCTCCAGCTCGGTCTTGAGTGCCTGCACACCGAGCCGTTCCGCGAGCGGAATCAGTACGTCGCGGGTGACCTTGGCGATCCGGGCCTGCTTCTCGGGGCGCATCACGCCGAGCGTGCGCATGTTGTGCAGCCGGTCGGCGAGCTTGATCGACATCACCCGGACGTCGTCCCCGGTCGCCACCAGCATCTTGCGGAAGGTCTCGGGCTCGGCGGCGGCGCCGTAGTCGACCTTCTCCAGTTTGGTGACGCCGTCGACCAGGTAGCGGACCTCGTCACCGAACTGCTCCCCCACCTGGTCGAGCGTCACCTCGGTGTCCTCGACCGTGTCGTGGAGCAGCGAGGCGGTCAACGTCGTGGTCTCGGCGCCGAGTTCGGCGAGGATCAGGGTGACCGCGAGCGGGTGCGTGATGTACGGCTCGCCGCTCTTGCGCATCTGCCCCCGGTGCGAGGTCTCCGCGAGGACATAGGCCCTGCGCAGAACGGACAGGTCGGCGTCCGGGTGGTGGGCCCGGTGCGCCTCGGCCACATGGCCGATGGCATCGGGCAGCCGGTCCCGGGAGACCGGGCCGAGCAGGGCGACCCGGCCCAGCCTGCGGAGATCGATCCGGGGACGGCCCCGCCTGCGGATGGGAGCACCTGGGTTGGTGGCCTCTGCGCTCATGGGGCACCTCCGGCAACGTCGACCGGCGGTGGGGAGGTGCGGTCGCGCCTCCGGGCCGGTGCTTGATGCTACCGACCCCACCACGTGGCGGAGTCCCCCTCTCGCCCAGCGTGAAACGGATCACCCATTCGAGCGAAGGCCTAGCCCTTCAGGGTTTCGAGCCAGGCCGGATCGATCTTGCCCTCGGCGACGATCACGGCCGCACCGGTCATCTCGATCCCGCCGTCCGGGTGCTCGGTGATCACGAGCGTGCCGCCCGGAAGATCGACGGTGTACGTGGCCGGGGCACCGGTGCGCGCGGGGTCCACGGCGTCCCGGCGCGCCGCCGCGACGGCCACGGCGCAGGCGCCCGTGCCGCAGGACCGGGTCTCGCCCGAACCGCGCTCATGGACGCGCATCGCGACGTGGCGCGGTCCGCGGTCCACGACGAACTCGATGTTGACCCCGCCGGGGTAGACCGAGGCAGGGCCGAAGGCCGGCTCGGAGAACAGGTCACCGGCGTGCGCCAGGTCGTCGACGAAGGCGACGGCGTGCGGATTGCCCATGTTCACGTTGCGGGCCTCCCAGCTGCGGTCGCCGACGGTGACGGTGACGCCTTCGGCGGGGAGCCGCGCGCGGCCCATGGAGACGGTGATGTCGCCGTTCTTGGCGAGGTGCACCTTCTTCACCCCGCCGCGGGTGGCGACCGCGACATCGCCCTCCTCGACCGAGCCGGAGCGCTGGAGGTAGCGCGCGAAGACGCGTACGCCGTTGCCGCACATCTCGGCGATCGAACCGTCCGCGTTGCGGTAGTCCATGAACCACTCGGCCTCGTCCGCCATGGCCCGCGCCTCGGGGTGTGCGGCGGACCGCACGACGTGCAGCAGCCCGTCACCGCCGATACCGGCCCTGCGGTCGCAGATACCGGCGACGACGGACGCGGGCAGGTCCAGGGCGTTGTCCGGGTCCGGAACGATCACGAAGTCGTTCTCGGTGCCGTGGCCCTTGAGGAAGGCGATGTGCGAGATGGTCACACGACAACTGTACGAGGCGGCACCGACAACGCCGCGAACCGGCCCGCCCGCGCGAAGGCGGTGAGCGACCCGCCCCGGGAGCGCCGGGACCGGCCCGGCGTCAGGAACGCAGCCGCGCCACGCGCCACACGGCGAGCGCGACCAGTGCCGCGCACACAGCGGCGTACAGCACGATCACGCGCCAGTCGGGGCGCTCGCCCGACCCTCTGGACGGCAGTCCGGGCCAGGTGTGTCCGACGCGGCGGGCGGCCATCATGCCCCAGCCCGCGGCGCAGCAGCTGATCAGCAGTCCCAGCATGGCGACGACCGCGCCCCCGTCACCGAACTCGAAGGCGAGCGGGAAGGCGAACATCAGCGATCCCATAGCGGCGAGGGTGACGATCGGTGCGAGCTGCCAGATGCGCAGCCGGCGGGCGGGACGGAGCTCGACCTCGACCTCGGGGGTCACCTCGAGCTCATCGGGCCCGTCGGGGCTCAAGCGTCCTGCCTCGTGCTGCGTGTCCGGTGCGTCTTGTTCTGTGTCGCGAGGGCCGGCCTCCATCGCCACGCGCCCTCCCAACTCGGACTCCACTGGTCGATCGATGCTCGATGATGGCACGCCCCAGGTCGCCGAACTGACGGGCAGAGCTTCCCGATGCCATCACGTGATCAGGCTGTAACCGCTCGTTCGACCAACGCCAGCGCCTGGCCCGGGAGTTCTTCGCGATGCTCCGCGGCCCCGTTCAGCCACTGGACGCGCGGGTCGCGGCGGAACCAGGAGTCCTGCCGGCGCGCGAACCGTTTGGTGGCGCGCACGGTCTCGACGCGCGCCTCCTCCTCGGTGCACTCCCCGGCCAGCGCGGCGAGCACCTGCTGGTAGCCGAGCGCCCGGGAGGCAGTGCGGCCTTCCCGCAACCCCTGTGCCTCCAGCGCGCGCACCTCGTCAACCAGTCCCGCGTCCCACATCCGGTCGACCCGTTGGGCGATGCGCACGTCGAGTTCGGGGCGGGCCACGTCGACGCCGATCTGAACGGTGTCGTAGACCGCATCGTTACCGGGGAGGTTGGCGGTGAAGGGCTTGCCTGTGATCTCGATGACTTCTAGTGCCCGCACGATGCGACGCCCGTTGCTCGGCAGGATGGCACGGCCGGCCTCCGGATCGGCCGCGGCGAGCCGCTCGTGCAGCGCACCGGAGCCGCGCTCGACCAGCTCCGCCTCCAGCGCGGCCCGGACGAGGGGGTCCGTACCGGGAAACTCCAGGGCGTCGATCGCACCCTTCACATAGAGACCGGAGCCGCCCACCAGCACGGGGGTCCGCCCCTCGGCGAGCAGCCGGTCGATCTCGGCGCGGGCCAGCCGCTGGTACTCCGCGACGCTCGCGGCCTCCGTCACGTCCCAGATGTCCAGCAGCAGGTGCGGGACCGGGCCGCGCTCCGCGAGGGTCAGTTTCGCGGTGCCGATATCCATCCCCCGGTAGAGCTGCATGGAGTCGGCGTTGACCACTTCGCCCCCGAGCTGCTGAGCGAGGAACACCCCCAGGTCGGACTTTCCGGCTGCGGTGGGACCGACGACGGCGATGACCCGCGGTGCGGGAGCTGAGCTTCTCACCGGCCCAGTCTCGCAAACCCGGGGCCGGTTCCCGAATGGGCGATGGTGCGGCGGGGACGACGGGGCGTCCGGACGCCCCGTCAAGTAAAATGACGGGTGAATACGGGCGTTTTCTCATGGTTCTGCCGTTCGTCCTTCCCTGCCGTCGATGCCACGGCGGGGAGAGTGCGCGAGAGCAAGGCGGGTAGCCGGGCCGGAGAGAGCAGCCGCAGGCAGTCCCCCAGCAGAGAAGGTGTCCGATGGGCCTCATGGACAATTTGAAGGCGAAGCTGAGCCCGGCGAAGGACAAGGTCAGCGACCTCGCGCAGCAGCACGGGGGCAAGATCGACCAGGGCCTGGACAAGGCCGCTCGGACGGTGGACGAGAAGACCAAGGGCAAGTACAGCGACAAGATCGTGTCCGGCACCCAGAAGGCCAAGGACGCGGTGGAGCGGCTCTCCCAGAAGGACGGCGGCGACGGTACGCCGCCGGCCCCGGGCACCACGCCGCCTCCGCCCGCTTCCTGACACGGGTCCGGCAGGACAGCACACCGCGGCCTGACTCAGCCGCGGCGGACACAGCACGACGGCCGTGGAGCGGCATCGCTCCACGGCCGTCGTGCGTCCTCGTCGTGCCCCGCCCCGGGCCCGGCGCCCCATCGGGGGCAAAGGGCAAAGGGCGAGAAACGCGGACCAGGTCAGGACCAGGCGGCGACCATGTAGCCCACGCCGTACGGCGCCTCGTCGTACAGCAGCCGGCCGTCCAGCCCGGCGTCCTGCCCCGCCCCCGCGAGCACCTGCCAGGGCGCGCGGCCGGCGGCCTTCAGTTCGTACGCCAGTGCCTCGTCGAGCGCGATCAGCCCCGTGATGTCGGCCGTGCCCAGAGCGTGGGAGGCCGCCGCGTCGAAGCCCGCGGCGCGCTCGTCGAGGTAGCCGGGGGCCTTGAGGGTGCGGCAGGCGCTGCCGTCCCCCATCACCAGCAGCGCGACCCGGTCCGCCCTGGCGGCCAGCGCCCGCCCGGTGTCCGTGCAGCGGCCGGTCTCCAACGGCTCCCCGACCCCCAGCGCCTCGACCGGGGCATCCCCCCATCCGGTGCGGGCCAGCAGCCAGGCACCCACCGCGAGCGATGCCGGAAGCGGACGGTCGGAGACCGCGCCCAGGTCCCGCCCGAGCCGGACGCCGAGATCGACGCCGAACTCCTCGAAGGTGCCGGTGGCGCCCTCGGGATACGGTCCGCGGCCGGCGAGGTCCGCCGGGCCGATCACGATCAGCAGATCGGGCCGGGAAGCGGCCAGCACGCCCAGGGCGTCGGTGCACGCGGTCCTCGCGGCATCGAGTTCGGGCGCGGCACCCGCGGCGACGTCTGGGATCAGCAGGGGCGGGCAGGGACAGACAGCGGCGGCGACAAGCATGGTGGGCAGCGTACTGGCTGCGGGTCACCTGCCCCCAGGGGCGCACAACCCGACGGGCCGTGCGCCCGCCACGGCCCCTCAGCACGCTCCCCTTCGTACGGCCCCTTCGGCGTCTTTCGCCCGCACGGTGTACGGCGCCGCACGGCCGGGCCGTCGGCCGGGGCAGTCAGTCGCAGCCGCAGCCCGGCGCCGAGGCGGCGGGCAGCGGTGCCGGGGCGCCGATACCGGGCAGGCCCAGCATCACACCCGCGGGCTTGGCGGCCGCGGCGGCGTTGCGCTTCTCCCAGGCGTCCCCCGAACGGGTCCGCCGTACTCCGACGGGCGCGCCCTCGGCGAGCAGGTGGTGCGGGGCCGCGTAGCTGATCTCGACGGTCACCACATCGCCGGGCCGGACGTCCTCGTCCGGCTTGGTGAAGTGGACCAGGCGGTTGTCGGGGGCGCGGCCGGACAGCCGGTGCGTCGCACCGTCCTTGCGGCCCTCGCCCTCCGCGACCATGACGTCCAGCGTGCGGCCGACCTGCTTCTTGTTCTCCGACCAGGAGATCTCCTCCTGGAGGACGGACAGGCGCATGTACCGCTCCTGGACGACCTCCTTGGGGATCTGCCCGTCCATGTCGGCGGCCGGGGTTCCCGGGCGCTTGGAGTACTGGAAGGTGAAGGCGTTGGCGAAGCGCGCCTCGCGGACCGCGTGCATCGTCTGCTCGAAGTCCTCCTCCGTCTCGCCGGGGAAGCCGACGATGATGTCGGTGGAGATCGCGGCGTCCGGCATCGCGGCGCGGACCTTCTCGATGATCCCGAGGAAGCGTTCCTGCCGGTACGAGCGCCGCATCGCCTTCAGGACCGTGTCCGAGCCCGACTGCATCGGCATGTGCAGCTGCGGCATCACGTTCGGTGTCTCGGCCATCGCGGCGATCACGTCGTCCGTGAAGTCGCGCGGGTGCGGCGAGGTGAAGCGGACCCGCTCCAGCCCCTCGATCCGCCCGCAGGCGCGCAGCAGCTTGGAGAAGGCCTCGCGGTCGCCGATGTCCGAGCCGTACGCGTTGACGTTCTGGCCGAGCAGGGTGATCTCGGAGACGCCTTCGGCGACCAGTGCCTCGATCTCGGCCAGGATGTCGCCGGTCCGGCGGTCCTTCTCCTTGCCGCGCAGCGCCGGGACGATGCAGAAGGTGCAGGTGTTGTTGCAGCCCACGGAGATGGAGACCCAGGCGGCGTACGCGGACTCACGGCGGGTGGGGAGCGTGGAGGGGAACGCCTCCAGGGATTCGGCGATCTCGATCTGCGCCTCCTCCTGGACGCGGGCGCGCTCCAGCAGCACGGGCAGCTTGCCGATGTTGTGCGTACCGAAGACGACGTCGACCCAGGGGGCCCGCTCGACGATGGTGTCGCGGTCCTTCTGGGCGAGGCAGCCGCCGACCGCGATCTGCATCCCGGGGCGCTTCGTCTTCATCGGGGCGAGCCGGCCGAGGTTGCCGTAGAGCTTGTTGTCGGCGTTCTCCCGCACCGCACAGGTGTTGAAGACGACGACGTCGGCGTCCCCGTCGGAGCCCTCGGGCGCCCGGACGTAGCCGGCGCCCTCCAGCAGACCCGACAGCCGCTCGGAGTCGTGGACGTTCATCTGGCACCCGTAGGTGCGCACCTCGTAGCTTTTTCTGACGTCCACTGCTTCGCTCCGGTTGCCGCTGCTCATGCGACAAGGGTAGGCGCTGCCCGGACACCTCCCGCCGCGGGCGGCTGCCGGAGCGCTTCCCCGGCCACCGTGACGGCCGGGAGATCCGGCTGCGCCCCTGGCCATCGCCGGGAACGACCTGGCAGGATCGCCGCCATGCCCCCGGCTGTACTGTCCCGAATCGGCCGGCGGCGCTCCCTGCGGGCGGGCGCCGCCCTCCTCGTCGTGCTCGGCCTGCTCCTGTGGTGGCTGCTCCCGCTCGGGAACTCCACCCCCAGTGGAAGCCTGTCCTTCAGCACAGGGGTCCGCAGCGGCGTCTACCAGCGCTACGGCGAGCGGCTGAAGGGCGCGCTCGCCAAGGATCTGCCGGATGTGTCGATAGAGCTGCAGACCAGCGAGGGGTCCCAGCAGAACATCGCGCGGGTGGCGACGGGCAAGGCCGACTTCACCATCGCCACCACCGACGCGGTCGCCACCTATCTGCGGGACGGGAAGCCGGGCGCCGAGCGGCTGCGTGGCTGCGTCCGGCTGTACGACGACTACGTACAGCTGGTCGTGGACCGGGGCTCGGACATCCGCAGGGTTTCGGATCTGCGCGGTAAGAAGGTCGCCGTCGGACAGCCGGGATCGGGGGTGCGGCTGGTAGCCGACCGGCTGATGACGGCCGCCGGCCTGGACCCCGTCGACGACGTGAAGGCGATTCCCGCGGGCATCGACACCATGCCGAAGCTGCTGCAGGACGGCAAGCTCGACGCGTTCTTCTGGTCGGGCGGACTGCCGACCAGCGCGGTGGCGGATCTCGCGGACCGCTTCTCGATCCGGCTGATCCCGCTGGAGGAACCGCTGATCAAGGAGCTACAGGCGGCGGGCGGCTCCACCCGCTACTACCGCTCGGCCGTGATGCCCGCCGACGCCTACGGCGATGCCCAGCAGGGGCAGGCCGTGCCGACGGTGGCCGTCGCCAATGTGCTGGTGACCACGGACCGTACGGACGCGGCGATGACCGAGGCGTTCACCCGGACCGTGATCGACAGCCGGGACCGCATCGGGCGCGAGGTGCACGCGGCGCAGCTGGTGGACCTGCGGACCGCTATCTACACGGATCCGCTGCCGCTGCACGAAGGGGCCAAGCGCTACTACCGCTCGGTCAAGCCCTGAGCGGAGGGTTTCGCCGAACCGGCCCGGCCGGACCGCGTCAGCCGTGCGCCCCGTTGCCTGAACCGGTCCGGCCGCACCGCGTCAGCCGTGCGGCCCGTTGCCTGAACCGGTCCGGCCGCACCGCGTCAGCCGTGCGGCCCGTTGCGGGGCACCGACACCGTCACCCGCAGCCCGTGCGGTTCGTGCCGTTCGTAGACGATGGAGCCGCGGCTCGCCGCCAGCAGGGCCTGCGAGATGGAGAGGCCGAGGCCGGAGCCCCGCACGTTCTGGTGCTGGGAGCTGCGCCAGAAGCGGTCTCCGACGCGCTCCAGCTCCTGCTCGGTGAGGCCAGGCCCCCGGTCCGCGACGACGACGGTGACATGCTCGCTGCCCGAGGCGACCGTGACCCGGACCTCCTCGTCGGCGGGGGTGAATTTGAGCGCGTTGTCGATGATGGCGTCGAGGGCGCTGGACAGGGCGATGGGGTCCGTCCACGCGGTGACCGCAGGGGTGCCGTCCGCCATGAGCCGTACCCCTTTCTCCTCTGCCACCGGGCGCCAGGACGAGACGCGTTCGGTGGTGAGGGCTCCGATGTCGGTGAGCTGGGGGTCGGCGGCGGCATGCTCGGCGAGCGCCAGGTCGAGCAGGTCGTCGAGGACCTGGCCCAGACGCTTCCCCTCCGTGCGCACGGAGGCGATCTCCTGGTTGCCCTCGGGCAGTTCCAGGGCGAGCAGCTCGATCCGCAGCAGCAGTGCGGCCAGTGGGTTGCGCAACTGGTGCGAGGCGTCCGCGACGAAGGCGCGCTGCTGTTCCAGTACGTCCTCGACGTTGTCGGCCATCTCGTTGAACGACCGGGCCAGCCGGCGGAGTTCCGGTGGCCCTCCGGACGCCGCCACCCGGGACCGCATCCGCCCGCTGGCGATGTCATGGGCGGCCACGTCCAAGGTCCGCACGGGCAGCAGCACCCAGCCGGTGAGCCGGATCGCCGCGCCGACGGCCACCAGCATCGCGACGACCTCACCGGCCGCGATCACCAGCCAGCCGCGCATGGTGTCGGAGCGCATCTGCCCGGTGGGCGAGTCGATGACGACGACGGCGATCACGTCGCCGTCCCGCACGACGGGCGATGCGACGACCACCCGGCCGTTCTGCCAGGGCCAGACCTGCGGCGGGTCGTGGCTTCGACGGCCGAGCAGTGCCTCGTTGAACGCCTCGCGGCCCTCGCCCTCGGCCGGCAGCCGCCAGGTCGCCGGGGCTTTCGCCATCGCGGAGTCGTCGCGGTAGAAGACCCCCGCCCTGATGCCGTACACGGAGTCGTACGTCTCCAGTTCGGTCTGGAGCGTGCGCCGCCGTTCGTCGTAGCCACGGGTGCGTTCGGTGATGAACTGGGCGAGTGCGGCGAAGCGGGCGGTGTCGTCGATCCGGTCGATGACGACGCCCTGCTGCTGGGCCGCGGCCACACTGACGGCCAGCGGGAAGCCGAGCGCCAGCAGGACGCTCGCCATGAGAACGATGAGCAGCGGAAGCAGCCTGGTACGCACCGGAGACGTACGCCCCTACGCGGACGGGGCGACGAGGCGGTAGCCGACCCCGCGCACGGTCTCGATCAGCGCGGGCAGCCGCAGCTTGGAACGCAGCGAGGCCACGTGCACCTCGAGCGTGCGCCCCGTCCCCTCCCAGCTCGTGCGCCAGACCTCGCTGATGATCTGTTCCCGGCGGAACACCACGCCGGGCCGCTGCGCGAGCAGCGCCAGCAGGTCGAACTCCTTGCGGGTGAGCTGGACTTCGTTCCCGTCGACACTGACCCGCCGGGTGGGCAGCTCTATGTGCACATGGCCCAGGCGCAGCGCGGCGACGGGTGTGGGCCCGGTCTCCTCGCCGGCCGACTTGCGCCGGCTGACGGCATGGATGCGGGCGAGGAGCTCACCTGTGTCGTACGGCTTGGTCACGTAGTCGTCGGCGCCGAGGTTCAGTCCGTGGATCCGTGAGCGGACGTCGGCCCGCGCGGTCACCATGATCACCGGCACGGAGCTCCGCTTACGGATCTTCCCGCACACCTCGTAACCGTCCTGGTCGGGCAGTCCGAGGTCGAGCAGGACGACTCCGAAGGGTTCGGTGTCCGCGGGGAGGAGCGCCTGAAGGGCCTCCTCGCCGCTGCGGGCGTGCACGACCTTGAAGCCGTGCCGGCCGAGGATGGCGGACAGGGCGGCGGCCACGTGGTTGTCGTCCTCGACGAGCAGCAGTCTCATGGGCCCCCTCTCCGAAGGTGCGGTGTCGGTCCGGGCTCGTTGCGATCCCGGTGCGGTCGTGTGGACCCCTGGCCACTTCCCCGTTTCGAGGCGTTTCACGTCAGGGTGTACCAGGGCATCCACTCCGATGACGGGTGGCCCAGTCAAGTGCCCGCCCGTTGCATCCGTGTTTCCGTTATGCACCCGGTACGCCCGGACAGCGCGTGGGGCGTCCCGTTCACACGGAGTGTCCGGTTGCGGCCGGATCGTTATGCTCAATTTCCGCTCAGATGTAATGACGCTGGTCGCACTGCGTCACTAAGGTCCTTGCCAACCGAGGAGGACGGAGCAAAAAGCCGATGAGCGGAGTTTCAGTGACCAAGGACACCGAGGACGCTGCACCCGCGGCCGGCGACCTGGTCGTGCTGAGCAACGTCAACAAGCACTTCGGCGCGCTGCATGTGCTCCAGGACATCGACCTGGCGATCGCCTCCGGCGAGGTCGTGGTCGTCATCGGGCCGTCGGGGTCCGGGAAGTCCACGCTGTGCCGCACGATCAACCGCTTGGAGACGATCGACTCGGGCGCGATCACGATCGACGGGAAGCCCCTGCCCGAGGAGGGCAAGGAGCTGGCGCGGCTGCGTGCCGATGTCGGCATGGTCTTCCAGTCGTTCAATCTCTTCGCCCACAAGACGGTGCTCGAGAACGTGATGCTGGGCCAGCTCAAGGTCCGCAAGACGGACAAGCAGGCGGCCGAGGACAAGGCGCGTTCGCTGCTCGACCGGGTGGGCGTGGCGACCCAGGCGGACAAGTACCCGTCACAGCTCTCCGGCGGCCAGCAGCAACGTGTCGCGATCGCGCGGGCGTTGGCGATGGACCCCAAGGTCATGCTGTTCGACGAGCCGACGTCCGCGCTCGACCCGGAGATGATCAACGAGGTGCTGGAGGTCATGCAGCAGCTCGCCCGCGAGGGCATGACCATGGTCGTCGTCACCCACGAGATGGGTTTCGCCCGTTCTGCGGCGAACCGGGTCATCTTCATGGCGGACGGGAAGATCGTCGAAGAGGCCACGCCCGACCAGTTCTTCAGCAACCCGCGCAGTGACCGGGCCAAGGACTTCCTGTCGAAGATCCTTCACCACTGATTGAGCCTTCAGCGCCGGTCCCGGGACCGGCCGATCACTCACATCGCGTCAACTCTAGGGAATTTCACCATGCAGCTTCGTAAGGTCACCGCCGCCTCGGCCGCCGTGCTCGCTCTCGCCCTGACCGCCACCGCCTGTGGTTCCGACGACAAGGACGACTCGTCCGGTTCGGGCGGCGGCAAGAAGATCACCATCGGTATCAAGATCGACCAGCCGGGTATCGGCCTGAAGACCCCGGACGGCAAGTTCACCGGTTTCGACGTCGATGTCGCCACGTACGTAGCCAAGGAACTGGGCTACGACGCCAAGGACATCGACTTCAAGGAGACCAAGAGCGCCGACCGTGAGACGTCGATCGAGCGCGGTGACGTGAAGTTCATCGCCGCCTCCTACTCGATCAACGACGAGCGTCTGCAGAAGGTCGACTTCGCGGGCCCTTACCTCCTCGCCCACCAGGACATCCTGGTCCGTGCGGACGAGAAGTCGATCAAGTCGCCGAAGGACCTGAACAACAAGAAGCTCTGCTCCGTCGCCGGCTCGACCTCGGCGCAGAACATCCACGACACGCTGGCCCCGAAGGCTCAGCTCCTGGAGTACGGCGGCTACTCCGAGTGCCTGACCGGCCTGGAGAACAACGCCGTTGACGCGCTGACCACGGACGACAGCATCCTGGCCGGCTACGCCTCGCAGGACACCAACAAGGGCAAGTTCAAGCTGGCCGGCTTCAAGATGACCAACGAGAACTACGGCATCGGCCTGAAGAAGGGCGACGCCGACCTCAAGAAGAAGATCAACGCCGCGCTGACCAAGATGGTCTCGGACGGTTCGTGGGAGAAGGCCGTGAAGGCCAACTTCGGCCCGGCGAACTACAAGAACGAGCACGCCCCGAAGATCGGCAACGTCGTCAAGTGAAGCAGGGCTGACCGGGCGCGCCGCCACTGACGGCGGCGCGCCGTGCCCTCCTACACGCGGAAGCGCGGGAGATCGTGTTCGACTTTCTTGATGGTTACGACCTGCTGGGGGCCTTCTGGGTGACGGTGCAACTCACCGTCTACTCCGCCCTCGGCTCCCTCATATGGGGAACGCTGCTGGCCGGCATGAAGGTCAGCCCGGTCCCCTTGATGCGCGGTTTCGCGACCGGCTATGTGAACGTGGTCCGGAACATTCCGCTGACCGTGATCATTCTCTTCTCCTCCTTGGGCCTGTTCCAGACGCTCGGCATCACTCTCGGCGTCAGTGACTTCACCGACATCAACTTCCGGCTCGCCGTGCTCGCGCTGAGCGCCTACACCGCGGCGTTCGTGTGCGAAGCGCTCCGGTCCGGTATCAACACCGTCCCGGTCGGCCAGGCCGAGGCAGCGCGCGCCCTCGGTCTGAGCTTCACCCAGGTACTGCGGCTGATCATCCTCCCGCAGGCCTTCCGCTCGGTCGTCAATCCGCTGTCCAACGTGCTGATCGCGCTGACCAAGAACACCACCGTCGCCTCGGCGATCGGTGTGGCGGAGGCCTCGTACCTGATGAAGGGCATGATCGAGAAGGAGGCGCAGCTGATCCTGATCTCGGCCGTCTTCGCCTTCGGCTTCATCGTCCTGACCCTCCCGACCGGCCTCATCCTCGGCTGGGTGAGCAAGAAGGTGGCGGTGAAGCGATGAGCTCCGTCCTCTATGACGCCCAGGGACCGCGCGCCAAGCGGCGGAACATCCTGTACACAGTCCTGTTCGTGCTCGTCGCCGCGGCCGTCGTGTGGTGGGTCTACGACGGCCTCGCGTCCAAGCACCAGCTCGACTGGATCAAGTGGAAGCCCTTCTTCACCAGCTCCCAGCCGTGGGAGACGTACATCTGGCCGGGGCTCCAGAACACTCTGAAGGCTGCGTTCTTCGCCCTGATCATCGCTCTCCCGCTGGGTGCGCTGTTCGGGATCGGCAGGCTCTCGGACCACCGGTGGATGCGGATGCCTGCCGGTGTGGTCGTCGAGTTCTTCCGGGCCATCCCGGTTCTGATTCTGATGATCATCGCGAACGCGGTCTACTCCGAGTACACGAACATCAGCACCGACACCCGTCCGCTGTACGCCGTCGTCACGGGTCTGGTGCTCTACAACGCCTCGGTGCTCGCCGAGATCGTGCGGGCCGGCATCCTGACGCTCCCCTCGGGGCAGACGGACGCGGCCAAGGCGATCGGCATGCGCAAGAGCCAGACCATGGTCTTCGTGCTGCTGCCGCAGGCGGTCACCGCCATGCTGCCCGCGATCGTCAGTCAGATCGTGGTGATCGTGAAGGACACCGCTCTCGGTGGCGCGGTGATGACCTTCCCCGAGCTCCTGGCATCGGCCCGGCCGATGGCGGCGAACTACGGCGCGAACACCATCGCGTGCTTCACGATTATCGCCGTGATCTACATCGCGCTGAACTTCACCCTCACCTCGTTCGCGAGCTGGCTGGAGCAGCGGCTTCGGCGCGCGAAGAAGAGCACGGGCGCTGTCGTGGGCACCGGCCCCGGGGGCGACTTGGAGACGATCGGTGCGCCGTCGCTCAACATTGATGACGGGCGCGCCGTCTGACGGCTGATCAACAGAGGTCCCCGAGGGGCGGTGGCGCATCCGCCACCGCCCCTCGCCGCGTTCCGGTGTCACTTGACGCACGCACCGGCAGTAGGTTGCATACGTTCTGTGATCGCGCTCCGAGCCCCCTCCGCCGCCGCATCCTCTCCGCCGCCGTCCTTGACCCCCTGGGCCCTTCCCGCCCGTTCACTCTGCTCGTGCGCCTTCTCGCGTCCGGCCGCACACGTTCCGGGGGCCACGCCGTGGACCCGGTGATCATCGTCGGTGCCGGGCCGGTCGGCCTGGTGCTGTCGCTCGCCCTCGCCGCACAGGGCGTGCCGTCCGTGCTGCTCGACGAGGACCCGGGCAGGGACGAGACGCGCCCCGCCCGGACGGTCGTGCTGCGTGAGGACACGGCCGCCCTGGTGGAACGGCTCGGCTGCAAGACGCTCCAGGACGAGGGCCTCCGCTGGTCCGGCTGGCGGTCCATGCGGCGCAAGCAACTGGTCCGCGAACTGCCGCTCGGCGAGGGCCCTTGGGAGCCGCCGGCCGCACCCGTGCATGTGCCGCAGCACGCGCTGGTACGCGGGCTGCGGGACGCGGTGGCCGCGCAGGAGCTGGTGCAGACGGCGCGGCACAGCCGGATCGACACGCTGGAGCAGGATCCGGCCGGGGTCACCGTGCACACCAGGGAACCCGGTTCCACCTGGTGGCGCGGGAGCTACCTGGTCGGCTGCGACGGAGCCCGGTCCACCGTGCGCAAGCTCCTCGACATCCGGTTCCCCGGGCGTACGGCGGTGGAGCGGCATGCCGTCGCCGCGCTGCGCACCGAGCTGCCCTGGCCGGGCGAGGCCGTGCTGCACCGGCTGCCGCCGTGGCGCACCGGGGGCGCCGAGGTGACCGCACGGCCGCTGCCGGACGACGTCTGGCGGCTGGACTGGCTGCTGCCGCCCCGTGGCGAGCTCGTCACGCCCGACGTGCTGGTGTCCAGGGTCCGGGACACCCTGGCCGGCTGGTGCGGCGAGACACCGCCGTACGAGCTGCTGGACACCGGCGTCTACACGCTGCACCACCGGCTCGCCCGGCGGTGGCGGGTGAAGCGGGCCTTCCTGGCCGGGGACGCCGCGCATCTGCTGGGCGCCCTCGGCACCCAGGGGCTGGACGAGGGGCTGCGGGACGCCGAGAACCTGGCCTGGAAGCTGGCGCTGGCCTGGCACCACGGTGCGAGTGACGTACTGCTGGACAGCTACCAGGCCGAGCGGCGGGCGGCTGTCGCCTCGCGGCTGCGCGCCGCCGACCAGTCGCTGCCGATACTGCGGGGCGGCGGCGGTCTGCGGACCCTGGTTCCGGGGAGCGCACGGGGGCACGATTCGCTCTTGACCGACGGACATCTGGGCTGTGGCCCCCTCGGTGCGCCCCCCTCGTACTCTCTGTCCCCCCTTGCACCCCCGCGCGCCGAGGCGCACACATCGGTGGGTACGCCCCCCGGTGCGCCGGTCGCCGATGTGCGGGTGACGGCACCGGACGGCACACCCGTACGGCTTCGGGACCGGCTGGGGCAGGGGCAGCTGCTGGTGGTCCTGGTGGCCCCCGGTACCGGAGTGTGGGACCGGCGGCACTGGATGCGGGCTGGAGTCATGCCCCGCCTGGTCGAGGCGGTCGACGCCCTTCCGGTGAAGGGTGAGCTGCTGGTGACCGAGAGCTATCCGGGAGCGTCCGCTCACACGGTTCTGCTGGTCAGGCCGGACGGTCACCTCGTGGAGTCGTTCAGCGGCGTACGGCCGGCGGAGCTCCTCGCGGCGGCGGACGCGGCGCGCGGCGGCGGCGCCCGCACCACCGAACGCTCCGATCACACCGCAGACATCAATTGACCCCCCGCAGGCGCACATGGTCTACTCCGGAACATGACCGACACCGATGTGCGCCTGTGGCGGAGGGTCCATATGGACCTGCTCCGCTATGCGGGCTGCGTGTGTCGCCCGTCCTGCTGAATCGCCTCCTCCTGCTCCGCCGTGCGTAACGACGTACCGCAGGGCATCCACGCGAACTCTCAGGACGGTCTCCGTGTCTGCTTCACCCAGCCCTGTTCCCGTACGCACGTCCGCCCCCGCCTCCGCTCCGAGCGCCGCGGAACTGCTCGACTTCGTCCGCCGTACCGCCGCGGACGCCGACCTCATCGCCTCGCTCCCCCTGGACCCCGAGGGCCGGACCTGGATCCGGCTCGACGGACCGGGCGGCAGTGAGGCCTGGCTGATCGGCTGGCCGCCCGGCACCGGCACCGGCTGGCACGACCACGCCGACTCGATCGGCGCCTTCCTGACCGCGAGCGGCACGCTCAAGGAGCACTCCCTCGCGGCGCGGCTGCCCACCGACGGCTGGAAGACCCTGGAACTGACCGAGGACATCGACCGGTCAAGGAAGTTGACGCCCGGTCAGGGCAGGGCCTTCGGCAAGCACCATGTGCACGAGGTGTTCAACGAGTCCGACGCGGAGCACGCCGTCTCCGTCCACGCGTACTACCCGCCGCTCCCGCAGATCCGGCGCTACAGCCGCACGGGCGCCGTGCTCCGGCTCGAGCAGACCGAAAGCCCGGAGGACTGGCAGTGAGCGACGGACCGCACGACGGTACGGAACGGGTCGGGATCGACGAGCTGCTGGAGCGGGTCCGGTCCGGTTACGAGCGGCTCGGCCCCGACGAGGCCAAGGCAGCGGCCGCCGAGGGGGCCCTGCTCGTCGACATCCGGTACGCGGAGCTGCGCAACCGGGACGGGCTGATCCCGGGCGCGCTGGTCGTCGAGCGCAATGAGCTGGAGTGGCGGCTTGACCCGCGGGGCAGCCATCGCGCGGCGGAGGCGGTGAGCCACGATCTTCAGGTCGTGGTGATCTGCAACGAGGGCTACGCGTCGAGCCTCGCCGCCGAGTCGCTGCACCGGCTCGGTCTGCACCGGGCAACCGATCTGGTCGGCGGCTTCCAGGCCTGGCGCGCGGCTGGGCTCCCGGTCGACGTGTGACGGGTCGGCGGGGCCCGGCGCCGGGCCCCGTCACGGGCCCGGCGTGGCCGCCACCACCGGACGGGCCTTCAGCGCCAGTCTGCCCGGCAGTGCCGTGGCGATCAGCGTCAGCAGCGCCGCGACGCCCACCACCGTCGCGTACACCAGCGGCAGGACGGCCGGCGCGGCCCCACCCGTCACGCCCGTGCTGAACGCGGTCAGCACGGCAAGGGCGATACCGCTGCCGAGAACGGCCGCCATCAGGAGGACCGACACCGCCTCGATGCGCAGCATCCGCAGCACCTGCCGGCGTGTGGCGCCGGCCAGCCGGAGCAGCGCGAACTCCCTGAGCCGTTCGGACACCGACATGGCGAGCGTGTTGACGACCGCGATGGCGGTGAAGGCCAGGACGAGGCCCATGGCGAGATGGTTGACCTCGGCGTTCTCCTGCTGCCGGTCCGCCTGGAGCCGGTCGGCGGTCTTCGGGGCCATGACGGTGACACCGGGGAACTCACTTACGGCAGCCGCCAGTTCGCCGCGGGAGGCATCCCCGGACACCAGGACGGTGGAGGCCAGCGGGTTGTCCATATGGCCTGCTACCGGATCGTGCGGCAGCGTCAGGTCACCGAAGCCCAGGCCCCGTCGGTAGACGGCGGCGACCGTGAAGGTGGCCGGGGTCCCGTCGCCGAGGTGCAGTGCCAGCTTGCTGCCGTTGTGCAGGCCGAGCCGTTCGGCGGCGAGTTCACTGATCGCGGCGGCCCGCGGGTCCGCGGTGAACGCGGCGATCGAACCGCTCGTCACGGCGGGGTCCCAGGTGCGGGCGAGGCCGGCCGCGGTGACTCCCTGGGCCTGGTACTTGTCGAGCCCGACCCGGACCGTCGTCCGGACGATCTCCGTGGCGGCGGTGACACCGGGTGTCCCACGGACGGCGTCGGCGGCACCGGACGGCACACCGGGACCTTGTGCGCCCAGCACCCAGGCAGCGCGGGTGCCCTCGCGGGCCTGCGCCAGAGCGGCGTCGCCCAGGGTCGGCTGGATGAAGAGCACCGTGCACGTCATGCCGATGAGCAGGGTGAGGGGGGTGACGACGGAGGCCATCCGGTTGGAGTTCCCACGAATGTTGGCGGTGGCAAGCGCCCCCATGGGGCCGGCCGGCCGGAGCACCACCGCCAGCAGGGCGGCCGCGCCCCGTACGAGGAACGGGCCCAGGAGCGACACCGCCGTGGCCAGCACCACCACGGCGAGGAAGGTCACGGGGGTCGAGGCGGCCTCGGTGCGCAGGATGCGGAGTACGGCGACCAGTACGCCGCCGCCGACGAGCAGTACCAGACCGGCGACGGTCCGCATCCGTGCCGGACGGGCGCGCTCGACCGCGGCTTCGGCCATGGCCTCGGCCGGGCGGAGCCCCGCGATGCGACGGCCGGAGATCCGGGCGGCGGCCCAGGCACCGATGAGGGTGACGGCCAGGGCCGCGCAGGCCGGGAGGACGCCCGCCGTCCGCTCCAGGGTCGCCGGGACGGCCCCGGTGTCGATGAATCGACCGTGCAGCCAGCCGGCGAGCGGCAGCCCCGCCAGTGCCCCCAGCACTCCGGCGGCGGCACCGACCACCAGGGCCTCGCGGCCGAGCAGGCGACGGATCTGCCGGGAGGTGGCGGCGATGGTCCGCAGGAGGGCCAGTTCACGGTGGCGCTGCTGGATGGAGAGCGCGAAGGTTCCGACGACGACGAGCACGGCGACCAGCAGGGAGGTACCGCCCATGGCCGCGCCCATGGAGACGAGCTTGACCCGGGCACCCGCCGCGTCCAGGAACTCGACCGGCCCCCGGTCGTCACCCGTGGAGACCCGGGCGGTCGTGCCCTGGAGTGCCTGCGCGACCTGTTCCTTCAGCCGGCCGATGTCCGTGCCGGATACGGGCAGCACGCCGAACGCGGTGACCTGGCCGGGGCGGGCGGCGAGCCGCTCGGCCTCCGCTGTGGAGAAGAACAGTGAGGTCTGCTGCCGGAGTTGGCCGTGCCCGTCGGGGGCCGCGATGCCGCTGACACGGTACGTGCGAGGAGCCCGGGTGGACTGGACGGTGAGGCGGTCACCTGTCGTGAGCCCCGCCCGCTCGGCGAGGCCCCGGTCGATCACCACGTCGTCGGGGGCGGTCGGCGCACGGCCCGCGGTGAGGGCGAACGGGGTGAGCGGGGCGGAGTCCCAGGCGTGGCCGTAGGACGGCGGACCGGCTGTCCCGTCGCCTGCCGGGAGGCCGAGCGGCTGGGCGAGAAAGGTCAGCTCGGGCACGACCGCCCGGACACCCTCCAGACCGCGGAGCCGGCCCGCGTCGTCGGCGGGGAGCCAGGCGCGTTCGGCAACGGGCTTCGCCTTGTGCTTGACCTTGGTCTTTCCGTTTCCCTTGTGCTTGACGACGGTTTGGTGGACGTCCTGGTCGGCCGAGACGAGGAGCGGCGTCGCGGCGTAGCGCTCGGTGGCGATGTGCCCGCGCAGACCGGTCTCCAGCAGGGTGCCGCAGGCGGTGACGAGGGCGGCGGCGCACATGAGGGCCAGCAGCGCTCCGAGGAAGCCGCCCTTGCGGTGCCTGATCGTCCGCAGTGCGTAGCGCAGCATCATGGTGCGACCGTCTCTCTTCCGTTGTCGTCGTCCGCGGTGTCGTCGCCGCCGTCGCCTGTCACCCGACACCCTGCTCCGTGCACCACCCCCTGTGCACTGGAGCGTTCCGCCGTCTTTCGGAGGGGGCTTTCCCCCGCATCGAGCGCGCTCCCGGCCCAGTGATCCGTCGCGACACACCCGTATGGCCTCGCTCCGGTGGAGCGGACCCCGTGCGGGACCGACATTCGCCTCAACGACAAGGACCGCTATGACGGGGAGCCAGCACCGATGCCGACCACCGCCCTCACCCCCGACGAACTCGACAGCCAGGCCGCTCGCCTCCACGACACGGCTGCGTGGCGGCAGATCGTCACGGGCTGGGACCTCACCGCGCCGGCCCCCGGGCGTCCCGCCCCCGGCCCGGTGCACCCCGCCCCGGCCGGCCATGAGCCGGTGCCGATGCCGGTACCGGAGCAGCCACGGCCACTGGAGCCGTCTCAGCCGCTGGACCTGTCACAGCCGTCGCATCCCTCGTATCCGGCGCAGGAGGGCTCGGGCGACTGGCGTGATCTGCTCTCCGTGCCGGTCGATCAGCTGATCGCGGACACGGTCCGCGCTCTGCCCGCCGCCCCGCCGCACGAGCGCCCGCTGCCCGGGCGCCTCGGTGCGGTCCTGCCCGACCGGCTCCACTCCTGGCGGCGCATCGGGCAGCCCGAGGTACCGCCCTCCATCCATCTGGCCCATGCGCGGCAGATCCTGACCGAGTGGGGCTGGCAGAACACCCCGTACCGGCTTCGCAACGCGCGGGGCGCCCGCTGCGTCTGCGGCGCCATGCTCACCGCGCACCGCCTGGGCTATGGCTCCGTCGAGACCGTCGACCGGGCCGGGGCGTGGCTGATCACCGAACTCCGCTCCCGGGGCTGGACCGGGCTGATCGGGCCGTGGAACCGCTGTCCGGGGCGCACCGCAGCGGATGCCGTCGCCCTGATCGACGCCACCATCAGCCGCGCCGCCCGCGCCGGGCAGTGAGCCCCAACGGCTGCCGGCTCCCGCCGCGGCCCCGCAGCCTCGCCCGCCCGCACCTCCCCCACGGGGCGCGGGTGGCGTGGGTGGCCGGAGGGGCGGGTCGGTGGGTCCTCCGCCGGCCGACTCCTCAGACGGCCTGAGCCGCGGCAGGCCGGAGGCCTCCGTTCAGAAGGGATCGTCCAGCCCTTCGGTGTTCTCGCCCTCTTCTTCGAGTGCCTGGCGCACCACGCGCAGGGCCATTCCCTCCCCGTATCCCTTGCGGGCGAGCATGCCCGCGAGGCGCCGCAGCCGCTTGTCGCGGTCCAGGCCCCGGGTGGAGCGGAGTTTGCGCGCGACGAGTTCGCGCGCCGTCGCCTCCTCCTGGTCCGGATCGAGCCGGCCGACCGCCTCGTCGATCACGGCCGCGTCCACTCCCTTGGTCCGCAGCTCACGGACGAGGGCGCGGCGGGCGAGCCCCCGGCTGTGATGCCGGGATTCCACCCAGGCGTCGGCGAAGGCCCCGTCGTCGATCAGCCCGACCTCCTCGAAGCGCGAGAGCACTTCTTCGGCGACCTCGTCGGGGACCTCCCGCTTGCGCAGGGCGTCCGCGAGCTGTTGGCGGGTGCGCGGATTGCCGGTGAGCAGGCGCAGGCAGATGTTCCGCGCCTGCTCCACCGGGTCTCGCGGTTCCCCCTTCTCGGCCCTCGACGAGGAGGGGGAACCGCTGCTTCTGGAACGGGAGCGGGCACTGCGCCCGGCCCCCTCACCGAATCCGGTGCCCGAGCCCCTGCCTCCGCCTCTGCCGTAGCCGGCCCCGGTCGCCGGCTCGTAGGGGAGATCGGACTCGTCATCGGAGCCGGTGGTGTGTCCGGCGGCGGATTCGGGGCCGGGACCCGCGCCGGATTCGGCGGCGCTGCCCGGCCACTCCGTACGACGCGTCACGGCCTAGCTCTTGGCCGCCGCCGTCTTGGCCGGCTTGGTCTTGCCGGCCGCTGCTGTCACCGGCTTCGCCGCACCGTCGGCCGGTGCCGAGGCGGCCGTGGCCGCGTCCGCTCCGGGCTCGGCAGGTGTCGCGTCGGGCCGCACACCGACACCCAGCTTCTCCAGGATCTTCTTCTCGATCTCGTTGGCGAGATCGGGGTTGTCCTTGAGGAAGTTACGGGCGTTCTCCTTGCCCTGGCCGAGCTGGTCGCCCTCGTACGTGTACCAGGCGCCGGCCTTGCGCACGAAGCCGTTGTCCACGCCCATGTCGATCAGACCGCCCTCGCGGCTGATCCCCTGGCCGTAGAGGATGTCGAACTCGGCCTGCTTGAACGGGGGCGCGACCTTGTTCTTGACGACCTTGACGCGGGTGCGGTTACCGACGGCGTCGGTGCCGTCCTTGAGCGTCTCGATCCGTCGGATGTCGAGGCGCACCGAGGCGTAGAACTTGAGCGCGCGGCCACCGGTGGTGGTCTCCGGCGAGCCGAACATCACGCCGATCTTCTCGCGGAGCTGGTTGATGAAGATCGCGGTGGTCTTGGACTGGTTGAGCGCGCTGGTGATCTTGCGGAGCGCCTGGCTCATCAGACGGGCCTGCAGACCCACGTGCGAGTCACCCATCTCGCCCTCGATCTCCGCACGGGGCACCAGGGCCGCGACGGAGTCGATGACGATCAGGTCGAGGGCGCCCGAGCGGATCAGCATGTCCACGATTTCGAGGGCCTGCTCACCGTTGTCCGGCTGGGACAGGATGAGGTTGTCGATGTCGACGCCGAGCTTCTTCGCGTACTCGGGGTCGAGGGCGTGTTCGGCGTCGATGAAGGCCACCGTGCCGCCGAGCTTCTGCGCGTTCGCCACGGCGTGCAGCGTCAGCGTCGTCTTACCGGAGGACTCCGGTCCGTACACCTCCACCACACGGCCGCGCGGCAGGCCGCCGACGCCGAGCGCGACGTCGAGCGCCGTCGAACCGGTCGGGATCACTTCGATGGGCTCGTTCGGCCGCTCGCCCAGGCGCATGACCGCGCCCTTGCCGAATTGCCGTTCAATCTGTGCGAGTGCGGCGTCCAGCGCCTTCTCGCGGTCGTTTCCTGCCATGGGTTCCACCCGATTTGCTTGAGTCGATCGCTTCACGTCTCAGACGCTAACCCCTGCCACTGACAATGGGCCTCGACGTCCTCCCGGCCTGTGGACAACTCCACGGCCGAGTCCGGCAAAACCGGGCCGGAATCCCATGAGAACGGATGTTCGATTTTGGTGTCAAGCGCACCACGCCGCCCAGGTTCGCACGCCGCCACCCCTTCCGGTGCGAGCCGAGCGGGGGCGGTGTAGAGAGGAGTCATGTCGCAGCGCCTCGCAGGGCTCCGCCGGTCGGTGCGAGCGAGTCATGGGTGGGTCGCCGTCCCGGTCGCGTGGATACTCGCGGTGTCCGTGATCGACGTTCTCGCGCCGCCCGACATCCATCTGGGGCCGCTGCTGGTCGCGGCCCCGGCGATCACGGCATCGTTCGGCGGGCCCCGGACGGTGGGGCTGGTCGCGGCGCTGGCCGTGGTCGCGCAGACGGTCATCGGGCTGCTGCGTGACACGGACCATTTGCTCTCGGCCAACCACCAGGCGCAGATCGTCGCCCTGGTGCTGGTCGGCACCAGTCTGGTCGTCTTCTGTGTGCTGCGGGAGCGGCGAGCCAGAGAACTGACGCAGGTGCGGTACGTCTCCGAGACGGCTCAGCGGGTCGTCCTGCGACCGCTGCCCGAGCGGCTGGGGCCGCTGCGCGTCGCTTCCTTCTATCTCGCCGCCGAGGCCGAGGCCCAGATCGGCGGGGATCTGTACGCGGCGGCTCGTACCGCCTCCGGCACCCGGCTGATCGTCGGCGACGTGCGGGGCAAGGGGATGACGGCCGTCGGTGACGCGGCCCTGCTGCTCGGCACGTTCCGCGCCGCGGCCCGCCGCCAGGCGACTCTGGGCGAGCTCGTGACCTATCTCGACGGAAGCGTCTACTGGGACCCGATGGAGCCGGGCGGGGCGGACCGCTCGGGCGAGACCTTCATCACCGCCACCGTCCTGGACATCCCCGACCGGGACGGCCGGGTCGAGATGATCGTCTGCGGGCACCCGCCGCCGGTCGTCCTGCGCGACGGCCACCCGAAGACGATGGACGTGCTCCACCCGGCGCCTCCGCTGGGCCTGGGCGAACTGACGCATCCGGACTACCACGTGGACAGCTTCACGTTCGAGCCGGGAGACCTCCTGCTGCTGCACACGGACGGTGTCACCGAGGCCCGTGACCCCAGCGGCACGTTCTACCCACTCACCGAGCGCATCACCGGCTGGACCGAGAACGACCCGGGCACCTTCCTCCGCCGCCTCCGGCGCGATCTGCTGCACCACGTCGGCGGACACCTCGACGACGACGCCGCCGTCATCGTCGTGCAGCGGCCCGCCACGCCGGGCGCCTGATCAGCCCCGCCGGGGCACCCCGGAAGCGCGCGGGCGGGCCGCTCAGGAGCCCGCCCGCGCGGGCGGGCCGCTCAGGAGCCCGCCCGCGGCCCCGGGGGTCCCTGCGGCTCCTCGCCGCCCCTCCCCTGCCCGCCGCCGTCCTCCGGGGCCTGCCAGAGCCGGCGAAGCCGTGCGGAGACGGGCACGCCGCGCCGCCACTGGTGCTGCCCCTGCACCCGCGGGTCGTCCGTGACGTCGTACCGCTTCACATAGGCGCCGAGGAAGGCCTGCAGCGTGGCCACGGCCGGGATGGCGATCAGCGCGCCGACCGCCCCCATCAGCGCCGTACCCGCGATCACCGAGCCGAAGGCGACCGCCGGGTGGATGTCCACGGTCCTGGAGGTCAGCTTCGGCTGGAGCACATAGTTCTCGAACTGCTGGTACACCACGACGAACCCCAGGACCCAGAGGGCGTACCAGGGGTCGACGGTGAAGGCGATCAGCATCGGCAGGGCGCCCGCCAGATACGTGCCGATCGTGGGGATGAACTGTGAGACGAGTCCGACCCAGACCGCGAGCGCCGGAGCGTACGGCACCTCGAGAGCCGCCAGCAGGATGTAGTGCGCGACTCCGGAGATGAGCGCCATCAGACCGCGCGAGTAGAGATAACCGCCGGTCTTGGCGACCGCGATCTCCCAGGCCCGCAGCACCTCGGCCTGGCGGGAGGGCGGGAGGACGGAGCACAGCCCGCGTCGCAGCCGGGGCCCGTCGGCTGCGAAGTAGAAGGAGAACAGGAAGATCGTCAGTAGCCTGAACAGGCCGCCGAGGACCGTGGTCGACACGTCGAGCACACCGGTCGCGCTGTTCTGGACGTACTTCTGCAACCAGTCGGAGTGCAGGAGGCTGTCCTGCACCTCGACCCGCGAGAGCTCCGTGTGGAAGGTCTGGTTGACCCAGTTGATCACCGAGTCGAGGTACTTCGGGAAGTCCTCCACCATGTCGACGATCTGGCCCGCGAGCATCGAGCCGAGCAGTACGACAAAACCGGCTCCGGCGATCATGACGGCGAGGAAGACCAGGAAGGTGGCCAGGCCCCGGCGCATGCCCGCCGCCGACATGCGGCTGACCGCGGGCTCGATGGCGAGCGCCAGGAAGAAGGCGATCAGTATGTTGATCAGCAGACCGATGAGCTGGTCGAACGCCCAGCTGCCGAGCCGGAAACAGGCGTAGAGCGCCAGCGCCATCACCATCGCACGCGGCAGCCAGCCGGGCATGCGGACCGGCCCGGTGCCGGCCGGCGGGGCCGATGGCCCGACGGGCGGGGTGAGGGGCGGCTGGGTCTGAGCGGTGTCGTCTGTCGGTGCCACGGAGCCAGTCTCGCCTACTGCGCCGACAGCCCGGCGCGCACCCCGGGCAACCGCCGGCCGCCGCAGGGCGTTGAACTGCGCGTCAGCGCTTGTCCGCGGGAATGCCGACCGCTGTGCAGACCCCGCGCCAGACGTCCTTGGCTTCCCAGCCGGCGGCCAGCGCCTCGTGCACCGTGCGTCCGCCGAGCTCGGCCATCACGTGGTCGCGCGCGAAGGAGTCGGCATAGCCCGCGCCGAAGTGGTCCGCCATCCGTTCCCAGAAAATCGTCAACCGCATGCCCTCAGTATCCCGCTCCTGAGAGTGCAGCCGGGCCGCCTGCCCTTGCCGAGAGCGCTCGGCGGCCTACGGTCGGTCCATGGCTGGAACCGGAGAAACTCCCCTCAACCGTGCCGAGCAGTTCATCTGGCTCACGGCCCGTGTCCTCGAACAGCGGCGGTTCGCCCATCACTTCCTGAAAGGAGGTGCCGATGCCGTGGAGACGGCGCTCGCCGCCTATCTCAATGAGGACGGCGGGTACGGTCACGCGCTCGAACCCGATCTGCGCGGCCCCGTCAGTCAGCCGCTGCACACGGCCCACGCGCTGAGCGTCCTCGACTCCATCGACCGCTGCAACGGTCTCCGGGTGGAGAGGATCTGCCGTTTCCTGACCGACGTGTCGACGAAGGAGGGGGCGCTGCCCGCCCTTCTTCCTTCCCAGCGCGGGTATCCGGCCGCGCCGTTCATCCCGGTCGTCGACGACCCGCCGGCCGAACTGCTGGCCACCGGTCCCGTCGTCGGGCTGCTCCACCGCAACGCGGTGTGGCACGCCTGGCTGTTCCGGGCCACCGACTTCTGCTGGGCCTCCGTGGACGCGCTACAGGTGTCGCATCCCTACGAGATCGAGGCCGCTGTCGCCTTTCTCGACGGTGCCCCGGACCGGCCGCGGGCCGAGGCCGCGGCCGACCGGCTGGGGCGCCTGGTGCGTGACCAGCGGCTCGCCGTGCTGGACCCGGAGCAGCGGGCCGAGTACCCGGTGGCAGCCGGTTACGCGCCCGGCGAGCAGCACTTCCCGTACGACTACGCCCGGGCCCCGGAGTCCCTTGCCCGCAGGTGGTTCACCGACGCGGAGATGGATCTCTCGCTGGATCACCTGGCGGCCGGGCAGGAGGCGGACGGCGGCTGGCCGGTGACCTGGCGGCAGTGGGCGCCGGGAACCGCGCTGGAGGGGCGCCCGCTGGTGACGCTCAGGGCCTTGCAGACGCTGCGGGCACACGGGCGCGCACTCGGCTGACAGGTCCCCGCCCGCGTGCTCGTGGGTTCAGCCGAGGGCGCGCACCCCCGCGGTGACGACGACGGCGGCGCCCACCACCACGAGGAAGGGCGCGCGCAGGACGAGTGTGAGGGCCGCCGCCGCGAGGCCCGCGCCCCGGGCGTCCAGCACGAGCGACTGCCCGTCGCCGAAGGTCTGCTGCGCGGTCAGGGCGGCCAGAAGTGCCACCGGCAGCAGCGCGGCGAGGCGTTGCACGAGGGGGCGTTCCAGGGCCCCCGCGGGCACCAGGAGCCCGAGGAGCTTGGCGAGGTAGCAGCCGGCGGTGGTCAGTGCGATGGCGATCCAGACGTTCATCGGCCGTCCTCCGGCATGGTCGTACGCGTGTTCTTCGTGTCCTTCGTGGCCTTCGGGCCGTGGTCCTTACCGCGTCCCCTCATAAAGAGGACGACGGGTGCGGCGAGCGCGGACACCAGTACGGGCACCCCTGCGGGGAGCAGCGGCAGCAGTCCGAGGGCGAGGACGACCGCGAGCCCGGCGGTGACGCGCTCCGTCGTGCTCCTCAGCATCGGTGCGAGCAGGGCGAGGAAGACGGCGGGGCTGGCCGCGTCGAGCCCCCAGGCGTCGGTGTCCCCGAGCGCCTCGGCACCGAGGGCGCCGACCAGCGTGGTGAGGTTCCACAGCACGTAGAGCGTGAGCCCGGTGACGGTGAACCCGATCCGCGCCGCCCGCCGGGTGGGCTGGGGCAGCGTCACGGCCGTCGTCTCGTCGATGACCCAGTGGGCGGCGAAGGGGCGCACGGCACGCGGCAGGGCGAGCAACTGAGACAGCCGCAGCCCGTAGAACGAGTTGCGTACGCCGAGGAAGAAGGCACCGGCAGCCGCGGTGTACGGATTGCCGCCCGCGGCGAGGGCGCCCACCAGGGCGAACTGGGAGGCGCCGGTGAAGACGAGGAGGCTGAGCGCACACGTCTGCAGCAGGCTCAGTCCGGCGCCGGCCGAGGTGACGCCGAAGGCGAAGCCGGAGAGCCCGACGGCTACGCCGACACCGAGCGCGTCACGCACGACGGCCGCGTCCGGCTTGGCCCCGGCGGAGATCGCACTGCCTCCGGCCGGTTCGCCGGGGCGCTGAAGAGGTGTTGTCTGTTCTGCCACGTCCCGGACGCTACCGGGGCTGTCCGGGTCCGGTCTTGTACGTTCTTGCACGTTCGCGCTGGTAGGCGCCCGGCGGCACCCCCACGATCCGGGTGAAGTGGCGGTTGAGGTGCGGCTGATCGGTGAAGCCGACCTCGGCGGCGGCCACGGCGGGGGCCGTGCCCGCGTCGAGCATCCGGCGCGCACGCCGCACCCGGGCGTCGGTGAGCCAGGTGTGCGGCGGCATTCCGTACTGCGTCCTGAAGGCTCTCAGCAGGGCGAACGGGCTGGTGCCGAGCTCGGTGGCCAGTGCCTCCAGGGTGGGCGGCGCGACCATCCGGCTCTCCAGCACGGCACGGGCCCGCGCCGCGTCCCGCGCGCCCGCCGCCCGGGGTGCGGGGGCCGCCAGAGCGCCGCCGTGCCGGGTGAGCAGGCGGGTGACCAAGGTCCGCAGCACGCTGTCCGCCGCCAGCGCGTTGCCCTCCTCCGCCGCCCGGTGGACCTCGCGTACGAGCCGGGCCGCGTACGGATCGGTCACGCTGGTCTCCGTGAAGCCGACCGTGCCGCGCAGGTTCGTCGTATCGGCCGCGATGTCGCTGATGACCTGGGCGGACGGGTAGAGCGTCGCGTACACCCAGCCTTCCGGGACGCCGGCCCTCGCGGTGTGCGGCACCTCCGGATTGATCATGACGACGGAGCCCGGTCCCGCGTGTACGGTGCCGCCGGGCAGCGCCACGTCCTCGATGCCCTGGGTGACCGCGCCGAAGACGTAGCCCTCGTGACTGTGACGCGGAAACGTGTGGCGGACGTAGCGGGCCCGGAGCAGGTCGAGGTCGGGCAGTTCCGCGTACTGCCAGTGCCTCGCCCACTCCGCCGCTCCCGCCATACCCGAATTCTCGCAGCTCGCGGCCGTTGTCAGTGGCGGGGTGCACGATGGGGGACATGACCGGCTCCGCACTCGATTCGTTCTCCTCCGCGACCCGCAGTTGGTTCACCGGGGCCTTCAGCGCGCCGACGGCCGCGCAGGAGGGTGCCTGGCGGGCGATCGGTGAGGGGTCGGACGTCCTGGTCGTGGCGCCGACGGGATCCGGCAAGACCCTGGCCGCCTTCCTCGCCGCCCTCGACCAGCTGACGGCGGTCCCGCCGCCCGCCGAGGCGAAGAAGCGCTGCCGGGTGCTCTACGTGTCGCCGCTCAAGGCGCTCGCCGTCGACGTGGAGCGCAATCTCCGCTCGCCGCTCACCGGCATCCGCCAGGAGTCGGTGCGCCTGGGACTGCCCGAGCCCGAGGTGCGGGTGGGAATCCGTTCGGGCGACACCCCGCCGGCCGAGCGCCGTTCGATGGCGACCAGGCCGCCGGACATCCTGATCACCACCCCCGAGTCCCTCTTCCTGATGCTGACCTCCTCGGCGCGGGAGGCGCTCGCGGGGATCGAGACGGTGATCCTGGACGAGGTGCACGCCGTCGCGGGCACCAAGCGGGGCGCCCATCTCGCCCTGTCGCTGGAGCGCCTCGACGAACTGCTGCCGCGGCCGGCCCGCCGGATCGGCCTGTCCGCCACCGTCCGTCCGGTCGACGAAGTGGCACGGTTCCTCTCCCCGCAGCGGAGGGTGGAGATCGTCCAGCCGCCGTCCGCCAAGCAGTTCGATCTCTCGGTGGTCGTGCCGGTCGAGGATCTGGGTGAGCTCGGCGGCTCCCCCGCCGCCGACACGGACACCGCGGGCCAGGCGGACAAACCGTCGATCTGGCCGCACGTGGAGGAACGGATCGCCGACCTCGTCCAGGCGCACCGCTCCACGATCGTCTTCGCCAACTCCCGCCGCCTCGCGGAACGGCTCTGCAACCGGCTCAACGAGATCGCCTACGAGCGCGCCACCGGCGAGACCATGCCGGAGGCCCACTCACCCGCCGAGATCATGGCCGAGTCGGGTGGTGCGAAGGGGGCACCCGCCCTGCTCGCACGGGCACACCACGGTTCGGTCTCCAAGGAGCAGCGCGCCCAGGTCGAGGAGGATCTCAAGGCGGGCAGGCTGCCCGCGGTGGTCGCCACGTCCAGCCTGGAGCTGGGCATCGACATGGGCGCGGTCGACCTGGTGATCCAGGTGGAATCGCCCCCCTCGGTCGCTTCCGGACTGCAGCGGGTCGGCCGGGCCGGGCACCAGGTGGGCGCGGTGTCCACCGGGGTCGTCTTCCCCAAGTACCGGGGCGATCTGGTGCAGGCGGCGGTGGTCACCGAGCGGATGCGCGAGGGCTCCATCGAGGCGCTCCGGATCCCGTCCAATCCACTGGACGTGCTGGCACAGCAGCTGGTCGCGATGGTCGCCCTGGACAGCTGGCAGGTGGACGACCTGCTGGCCGTGACCCGCCGGGCGGCCCCCTTCGCCTCGCTCCCCGAGTCGGCGTTCACCGCCGTGCTCGACATGCTGGCCGGCCGCTACCCGTCCGACGCCTTCGCCGAACTGCGCCCGCGCGTGGTCTGGGACCGCATCGCCGGTACGGTCACGGGCCGTCCCGGCGCCCAGCGGCTCGCGGTCACCTCCGGCGGCACGATTCCCGACCGCGGGCTCTTCGGCGTCTTCCTCGCGGGCGCCGACCCCAAGAAGGGCGGCGGCCGGGTCGGCGAGCTGGACGAGGAGATGGTGTACGAGTCGCGGGTCGGCGATGTCTTCACGCTGGGCACCACGTCCTGGCGGATCGAGGACATCACCCGCGACCGGGTCCTCGTCTCGCCCGCGCCCGGCGTCCCCGGACGGCTGCCGTTCTGGAAGGGCGACCAACTGGGCCGCCCGCTGGAGCTGGGCCGCGCCCTGGGCGCCTTCCTCCGCGAGCTCGGCGGGCTGTCCCCCGAGGACGGCAGGGAACGACTGCTCGCGGCGGGCCTGGACACCTGGGCCGTGGACAACGTCCTGTCGTACATCGACGAGCAGCGCCGGGCCTGCGGGCACGTACCGGACGACCGGACGATCCTCGTCGAGCGCTTCCGGGACGAGCTGGGCGACTGGCGGGTCGTCGTGCACTCCCCTTTCGGCGCCCAGGTGCACGCCCCCTGGGCGCTCGCGCTCAGCGCCCGCCTCGCCGAGCGGTACGGCATGGACGCCCAGGTCATGCATGCCGACGACGGCATCGTGCTCAGGCTGCCCGACGCCGACATGATGGGTCTGGACCTCCTCGACTTCGACCCGGTGGACCCGGCAGGGGCCGCCGGATCCGGCGGCCCGGCACCGGCCCCGTTGTCGAACGCCGCCCACGACAGCGATCAGCCCCCGGTCGGCGCCGCCGATGTCGCCTTCGACCAGGGTGAGATCGGGCAGCTCGTCACCGACCAGGTCGGCGGCTCCGCCCTGTTCGCCTCGCGGTTCCGCGAGTGCGCGGCCCGTGCGCTGCTGCTGCCGAGGCGCAGCCCCGGCAAGCGCACCCCGCTGTGGCAGCAGCGCCAGCGGGCCTCCCAGCTCCTCCAGGTCGCCTCCGAGTTCGGCTCGTTCCCCATCGTTCTCGAAGCGGTCCGCGAATGCCTCCAGGACGTCTTCGACGTTCCCGGACTCACCGAGGTCATGGGGGATCTGGAGGCCCGCCGGATCCGCCTGGTCGAGGTGACGACGCAGGAGCCGTCGCCCTTCGCCCGCTCGCTCCTGTTCGGCTATGTCGCACAGTTCCTCTACGAGGGCGACTCCCCCCTCGCCGAGCGGCGGGCCGCAGCGCTCTCCCTCGACTCCCATCTCCTGGCCGAGCTGCTGGGCCAGGCGGAGCTGCGCGAACTGCTCGACGCCGATGTCCTGACCGAGCTGGAGCGGGAGCTCCAGTGGCTGACCGAGGACCGCCGGATCAAGGATGTCGAGGGCGTCGCCGATCTGCTGCGGGTCCTCGGCCCGCTCACCGCCGCGGAGCTCGTCGAGCGCGGGGCCGAACCCTCGTGGGCGCAGGAGCTGGCGTCGGCCCGGCGCGCCATCCGGGTCCGGATCGGCGGCGGCGAGCACTGGGCGGCGATCGAGGACGCGGGCCGACTGCGCGACGCCCTGGGCACAGCGCTCCCGGTCGGCGTCCCGGAGGCCTTCACCGAACCGGTGAAGGACCCCCTCGGCGACCTCCTCGCCCGCTACGCCCGGACGCACGGCCCGTTCACCTCCACGGGTGCGGCCGCCCGCTTCGGCCTCGGCATCGCTGTCACCGATGGCGCGCTGCAACGGCTCGCGGCCTCGGGCCGGATCGTTCAGGGCGAGTTCCATCCCGCCGGGATCGGCCAGGAGTGGTGTGACGCCACCGTGCTGCGGCGGCTGCGGCGCCGTTCGCTCGCCGCGCTCCGTCATGAGCTGGAGCCCGTCCCGCCCGCCGCCCTGGCGGGCTTCCTGCCCCAGTGGCAGCACCACGGCAACAACAGCCTGCGCGGAATCGACGGACTGGCCCGTGCCATCGAGCAGTTGCAGGGCGCTCCCGTTCCCGCGTCGGCCCTGGAGAAGCTGGTCCTGCCCGGTCGCGTCACCGGATACTCCCCCGCCCTCCTGGACGAGCTGACCACCACCGGTGAGGTCGTGTGGGCCGGTGCGGGCGCCCTCCCCGGCAAGGACGGCTGGCTCTCCCTCTACCTGGCCGACAGCGCGCCCCTGCTCCTGGCTCCACCGCGCCCGCTCGAACTCAGCGCACTGCACGAGTCCGTGCTCACCGCCCTCACCGGCGGATACGGGCTCTTCTTCCGACAGATCGCCGATCAGGTCCGCGCCACCACACACCCGGACTGCACCGATCCGCAACTGGCGGACGCCGTCTGGGACCTCACCTGGTCGGGCCGGCTCACCAACGACACGCTCGCACCGCTGCGTTCGCTCCTCGGCTCCGGACGCACAGCGGGATCGACCGCGCACCGCGCCCGGCGGAACGTGCCGCGTGGCCGTTACGGCTCGCTGACCGCCGCGGCCCGTCCCGCCTCGCGCACCGGCCCGCCGACTGTGTCGGGCCGGTGGTCCCTGCTGCCCGCCCTCGAACCGGAACCCACGCACCGGGCCCACGCCCTGGCCCGCACCCTCCTGGACCGGCACGGCGTGGTGACCCGGGGTGCGGTCCAGGCCGAAGGGGTCGAGGGCGGGTTCTCCGCCGCGTACCGGGTGCTGTCCGCCTTCGAGGACAACGGTCAGGCACGCCGCGGCTATGTCGTGGAGGGGCTGGGGGCCGCGCAGTTCGCCATGGACGGCGCGGTCGACCGGCTCCGCGCGGCCTCCACCGCCCGCGACCGTACGGAACCGGGTGCGCCGCCTCACGCCCTGGTCCTGGCTGCGGCCGACCCGGCCAATGCCTACGGTGCCGCCCTGCCGTGGCCCGAGCCCCCGGAGGGTGCCGGGCACAAGCCGGGCCGCAAGGCGGGCTCCCTCGTCGTCCTGGTCGACGGCGAGCTGACGCTGTACATGGAACGCGGCGGGAAGACGCTGCTGGCCTGGGCCACCGATCCGGAGGACGCCGCGCTCCGGGCGGCCGCGGCGGCCCTCGCCGCCGCGGCCCGCGCCGGAGCTCTCGGCACGGTGACGGTGGAGCGCACCAACGGCGCCTCGGCGCTGACCTCGCCACTGGGCCGCACGCTGGAGTCGGCCGGGTTCCTCGCCACACCCAGAGGCCTCCGTCTCCGCGCCTGACCACCACCCGCCCCCGCACCGCACGCCCGCAGCCCACATGCCGCGCATCATGGAGACATGCCCGAAGGAGACACCGTCCTGCAGACCGCCAAGCGTCTGCACCACGCACTCGCCGGAGAGGTCCTCACCAGATCGGATCTGCGCGTTCCCCGGTTCGCGACCGCCGACCTCACCGGCCGGTCCGTGCTCGACGTCACCTCGCGCGGCAAGCACCTGCTGACCCGTTTCGAGGGCGGCCTCACCCTCCACAGCCATCTGCGGATGGACGGCGCCTGGCGGATCTACCGCCCCGACGAACGCTGGCGCGGCGGCCCCACGCACCAGATCCGCGCCATCCTGGGCAACACCGCGCACACGGCCGTCGGCTACCGCCTCCCCGTCCTCGAACTCCTGCGCACCGCGGACGAGGAGAAGGCCGTCGGTCATCTCGGCCCGGATCTCCTCGGCCCCGACTGGGACGCCGGCACGGCCCTGCACAACCTGCTCGCCGACCCCGCCCGCCCCCTGGGCGAGGCACTCCTGGACCAGCGCAACCTGGCCGGCATCGGCAACATCTACAAGGCCGAGCTCTGCTTCCTGGCCCGCGCCACTCCATGGCTGCCCATCGGCGAGCTGCCCTCCGCCACGGCCGCCCTTCTCGTGAGCACAGCCCACCAGCTCCTCGAAGCAAACCGGGACCGCCCGGTGCGTATCACCACCACCGGGGCACGCCCCCGCACCGCCGCCGGGCGGCCGGCCCGCCCCGGCCGCCCGAGCGAGAACCTCTGGGTCTACGGCAGGACCCACCGCCCCTGCCTGCGCTGCGGAACACCGGTCCGCGCCGCGGAGCAGGACGACCGGCCCGCCTACTGGTGCCCTCACTGCCAGTCGGGCCCCACGCCCTAACTGCCAATCGGGCCCCGCCCCCTAGTTGACGGGTCGTCAGATCCGGTCGTACGGTCCGGTCATGTCACTCGCCGCGTACGACCTCACCGGCCGCTCCGCGTTCGTCACCGGCGCGGCCGGCGGCATCGGCCGCGCCTGCGCGGTCCTCCTCGCGGAATCCGGCGCCACCGTCCACTGCGCGGATCGCGACGAGAAGGGACTGTCGGAGACCCGGGAGCTGATCACCGGAGCAGGTGGTGAGGCCCACAGCCATCCGCTGGATGTCACGGACCGCAGTCGGCTCAGGTCCGCCGTGGCGGCCGCCGGGGATGTGGACATCCTGGCCGCCGTCGCCGGGATCATGCACACGAGCAGCGTCCTGGAGACCGCGGACGAGGATCTCGACCGCGTGCTGTCGGTCAACTTCAAGGGAGTTCTGTACGCCTGCCAGGAAGTGGCCCGGTCCATGATCGCCCGCGACGCTCCGGGGTCGCTGATCACCATGGCCTCGGGCGCCGTCGACTCCGCGAGCCCCGGACTGCTCTGCTACAGCGCGGCCAAGGCGGCCGTGGTCCAGCTGACCAAGACCCTGGCCACGGAGCTGGGCCCGCACGCCATTCGGGTCAACGCCGTCGCCCCCGGCTGGATCCGCACACCCATGACCGCCCGCCACGACGCGGACCAGCAGCACCGGGCAGAGGCCACGATGGCGCGGATATCGCCGCTCGGCAGGGTCGGCGAGGCCGTCGACGTGGCTCAGACCGTCCTGTTTCTCGCGTCCGGCGCATCGGCCTTCATGACAGGTCAGATCCTCCGCCCGAACGGCGGCGTCGCCATGCCCTGGTAGCCCACCAGGACCGGCTCGCCTCCCGCGCCCCCTCGGCGCACCGCCGCAGCAGGCCGGTACCCGCGTCGAAGATTCCCGTCGGCCGGGCCGTCGCGGCCACATGCACCGGCAGGAGGCTGAGTCCCCAGCCGCCCGCCGCCACCGCTCCCTCGATCACCCCGGCGTGCGCCGGCTCCAGCACCAGCCTCAGCACGGCCCACCACCACACACCGCCGAGAACGAGTGCCGGCACCCATCGCCGTACCATGGCTGCCTCCTCCGGCCGAACCTAGTCCGGCCCGATCACCCGGCGGAAGAGCGCACCGGTGCAGTACCGGCGCGCACGGCGCAGTCGCACACCCTGGCAGTCTCACCCGGCTCCGCCGGGGCCGCATCCAGAGCGGAGCCCCCACCGCTCCCGGTGGGGGCTCCGCCCTTCGGCCGTCAGACCTTGCCGTCAGTCCTTGTCATCGCCGGACAGGGAGTCCTTGACGCCCTCGGCGCGCTCCTTGGCATCGCCCACTGCGCCCTTGGCCTTGCCCTTGGCCTGGTCCGCCTGGCCTTCCGCCTCCATGCGGCGGTTGCCGGCCATCTTGCCCATGGCTTCCTTGGCCTTACCGGTGATCTTGTCCTTCGCGCTTCCGTCGGTCATTGCGACTCCTCGAAATGGTGCGAACCGGCGGCCGCCCGAACGCGAGCGGCCCCGGGGGTAGGGGGCCGGCACGGATGTCTCGGCATCCGGCCGGGTGAGGCGGGCGCGACTCAGGCGCTCTCCGCCTGGAACATCCACGCGTGCTTCTCGAGATCCGCGGTCAGCGTGATCAGGATGTCCTGGCTGACCGGGTCCGGCTCGGCGGTCACCTCGATCCGCTCGCGCATGCGGCCGATCACCACACCGAGGGCGTCGACCAGGGTCCGTACCGCGTCCACGTCCTTGATCCAGCCTTCCGGCACGGAGCCGATGGCCGTGGTCCTGGCGATCGTCGTCGACCGGCCGTCCGGGTTGACGCCGACAGCGGAGGCCCGTTCGGCGACCGTGTCGGAGTGCTGGCGGGCGGTGTCGACGACGTCGTCGAGCTGAAGGTGCACGGACCTGAAGCGTGGCCCCACCACGTTCCAGTGGACCTGCTTCGCGACCAGGGACAGGTCGACGAGGTCCACAAGGGCGCCCTGGAGCGCATCGCCGACGGATTTGAGGTCGGCCTCGGACAGCGGGCTCTTCACCACAGACATGCACTTCTCCGATCTGATATCCATTCCGTTCAGCACCACCCACGATGGCACAAACGAAGCAAAACGGTCATCCAGGGAAGGATCTGCAGGAGATCTCCCCGGCCTCACAGTGCGCCTTCCCGCTACAGCGCTTCCAACACGCAGAAGCCCCGGTCCACCCCCAGAGGGGAGGACCGGGGCTCCGGCTTCAGACCGAACCGAACGGGTCAGGCGGCGACGACATCCACCGCTTCCGCAGGCGCCTTGATGGTCACCCGCCCCGTCGGTACACCCGCCACCGACGTAACGGAGACGGAATTGAGCCTTGGGCGCACCGGTACGGGTACCGGGTCGCCGACTGCTGCCGACTCGGCCAGTTCAGCCAGCGACAGATCATCGCTCACTTCACGCATGAGCTCGGACATCCGTACGTCAAGCGCGTCGCAAATGGCGGAGAGCAGTTCGGAGGATGCCTCCTTCTGCCCCCGCTCCACCTCGGAGAGATAACCGAGCGAAACTCGGGCGGACGAGGAGACTTCGCGCAGAGTACGGCCTTGGCGCTGGCGCTGCCGACGCAGCACGTCACCAAGCAGGCGACGGAGCAGAATCATCGGTGGCTCCCTCCTCGGACCGCGTAGCCGCATCCTTCACGCCCCACCGTACCGCCTAGCGCTGCGGCCGTGCGGGGAGCGATGTCGTGTTCACTCAGGGCTGCAAACATCAATTCCCCCCGATCTGTTCCGTATCCTGTGCGCTCGCGTACCCGCCGAGTTCGCCGGAGAGCAGATCGAGCACGCTCCGTACGCTCTCATTACGGATGTCCGCTCGTCCGCCGTTCAACCGCAGCGCGGCCACTTTCGACACCCCATGGGGCCCCCGGACAGCGACGAAGACCGTTCCCACCGCCCGGCCGTCCTGCGGCTCGGGGCCCGCAACACCCGTGGTGGCAAGCCCCCAGTCCGCTCCGAGAACCCGTCGTACGCCTGCGGCCATCTGGGAGGCGACCTCGGGATCCACCGCCCCGCTCGATGCGAGAAGGGCTGGATCCACACCCAGGACTTCACTCTTGAGGGGGGTCGCGTAGGCCGTCACGGAGCCGCGGAAGGAGTGCGATGCACCGGGTACGGACGTCAACTCCGCCGCGACCAGCCCACCGGTGAGCGATTCGGCGACGGCGAGGGTCTCGCCCCGCTCGACGAGCAGTCGAAGCACCCGGGCCGCGGCTGTCACCGTTCGGCCTCCGCCGCGTCACGGGCCCCTGAGGTCCCGGAGACCCTTTCCTGGCCCCCGGCGTCCCCGGAAGTCTCCGCGGCCGCCTCGACGGCCTCCTGGGCCGCCTCCGCCCGCTCCGCCGCGAGCCCCTGGCGTCGCAGCACGATTGCCTGCCGCACATAGTCCAGACCGGTGACGACCGTCAGCACGACGGCCACCGCCATCACCCAGAACCTCAGGGTCGCCAGCGGTCCGGTCAGCGCCAGGACGTACATCCCGACGGCCGTCCCCTGCGCCAGCGTTTTCAGCTTCCCGCCGCGGCTGGCCGGGATCACCCCGTGCCTGATCACCCAGAAGCGCAGCACGGTGATGCCGAGCTCGCGGAAGAGGATCACGCCCGTGACCCACCAGGGCAGATCACCGAGGTACGACAGCGAGACGAGTGCCGCGCCCATGATCGCCTTGTCGGCGATCGGGTCGGCGATCTTCCCGAAGTCGGTGACCAGGTTGTACGTACGTGCCAGATGCCCGTCGAACAGGTCAGTGATCATCGCGACGGCGAACGCCGCCCAGGCGAAGGAACGCCATGCCGGGTCGTATCCGCCGTTGTGCAGCAGGAGCAGGACGAAGCCGGGCACCAGGACCAGCCGCGCCATGGTGAGGAGATTGGCGATGTTCCACAGGCTGGCCTGGTTTACGGCCGCAGTGCCCAGCTTCCCGCCGCGGACCGGCGTGGCGCCGGAACTCCCTGCCGCGGATGCCGGAGCTCCGGTCATCTGGCCACCTCCGCAAGCTCGCGACATTCGGCCACCAGGTCCACACCCTCGGTCCCGACCGCCTTTGCCTCGACCATACGGCCCGGGACGAGTCCCTCGCGTGCGGTGAAGAGCACCTGGCCGTCCGTTTCGGGGGCCTGGTGCGCGGCGCGGCCCACGGCGCGCGACTCGTCCTCGGTCGCCTCGACCGACTCGACCAGCACCTGGAGCGTCTCCCCGACCCGCTCCTCGGCCCGCTGCGAGGTCAGCTCCTCGGCCAGCTGGGAGATGTGCGCGAGCCGCTCGGCGATCGTGTCCGCGTCCAGCTTGTTGCCGTAACCGACCGCCTCGGTGCCGTCCTCGTCGGAGTAGCCGAAGACGCCGATGGCGTCGAGACGCGCACCCGTGAGGAACCGTTCCAGCTCCGCCACGTCGGCCTCGGTCTCACCGGGGAAGCCCACGATGAAGTTGGAGCGGGCACCGGCCTGCGGCGCCTTGCTCCGGATGGTGTGCAGAAGCTCCAGGAAGCTGTCGGTGTCGCCGAAGCGGCGCATCGCGCGCAGCACGCCCGGGGCCGAGTGCTGGAAGGAGAGGTCGAAGTAGGGCGCGACCTTCGGCGTCGAGGTCAGTACGTCGATCAGACCGGGCCGCATCTCGGCGGGCTGGAGATAGCTGACGCGAATGCGCTCGATCCCGTCGACGTCGGCGAGCTCCGGCAGCAGCGTCTCCAGCAGACGGATGTCGCCGAGGTCCTTGCCGTACGAGGTGTTGTTCTCGGAGACCAGCATGACCTCCTTCACCCCCTGCTCGGCCAGCCACCTGGTCTCGCCCAGTACGTCGGAGGGGCGCCGCGAGATGAAGGAGCCGCGGAAGGACGGGATGGCGCAGAAGGAGCAGCGGCGGTCGCAGCCGGAGGCCAGCTTCACCGAGGCGACCGGGCTGGTGCCGAGCCGGCGGCGCAGGGGTGCCCGCGGGCCGGAGACCGGAGCGACACCCTCCGGGAGATCGGCGGGGGCCGGGGCTGCCTCCTGTGCGTGACCGGGCAGGGCCACCGCGGCGTCCTGCCGATCGGCAGGGCTGATCGGCAGCAGCTTGCGGCGGTCGCGGGGGGTGTGCGAGGCGTGGATGCCACCGTTGAGGATGGTCTGGAGGCGGTCCGAGATGTCTGCGTAGTCGTCGAATCCGAGGACGCCGTCCGCTTCCGGCAGGGCCTCGGCGAGGTCCTTGCCGTAGCGCTCGGCCATGCAGCCGACGGCGACCACGGCCTGGGTGCGGCCGTGGTCCTTCAGATCATTGGCTTCGAGCAGGGCATCGACGGAGTCCTTCTTGGCGGCCTCGACGAATCCACAGGTGTTGACCACGGCGACATCGGCGGCGGAGGCATCCTCGACGAGCTCCCAGCCGTCCGCTGCCAAGCGGCCTGCGAGCTCCTCCGAGTCCACCTCGTTACGGGCGCAGCCAAGAGTGACAAGGGCGACGGTACGGCGTTCGGGCATGGGCTCAAGACTACTTTGTCCCGGCACTGGCCCCGCCGTGCAGGTTCCACAGTCACAGGGAGTAACAGAGACGGCGGGCACCCGGCACGATGGCCGGGCGCCCGCCGCGGTGCGCGAGCTGTCGATTGCCGCTGTCAGCCGACCTCGGGGTCACCCTTGGTGTACGAGAGCCGCTCGACCTGACCGGGCTGGAACTGGTCCTCGACCTTCTTGCCGTTGACGAAGAGCTCGATCGCCCCGGCGTCGCCGAGGACGAGATCGACCCGCTCCTTGTCCTGGAACGTCTTCGACTGACCCTGCTGGAGCAGTCCGTCGAAGAGCAGCCGGCCGTTGTGGTCCTTGGCGGAGATCCAGCTCTTGCCCTGACTGGCGCTGAGCTTGACCGTCACCTTGTCCTGCGGCGCGGCGGCGATGGCGCTGTCGGAGGGGGCCGGCTTGGGATCGACGGGCTTGCTGCTCGCCGGCTTGGGGGTGATCTTGTCCGACGTCGGGCCTTCGGCGACCCGGCCGGCGTTCGAGGGCTCGTCACCGCCCTTGAAGAAGGTGAAGCCGACGAAGCCGACCACGGCGACGATGGCCGCGACCATGGCCGCGGTCCAGTTGGGCCGTCGGGGTTCGGAACGGATCCGCTCGGCCTCGAACAGCGGGGCCGCCGGCGTCGGCGCGGGACGGCCGCCGTGCTCGGCGTCGAACTGCGAAACCAGTGGTTCCGGATCGATGCCCACGGCCCGTGCGAACGTACGGATGTGGCCACGCGCATACACGTCGCCGCCACAGCGGGAGAAGTCGTCCTCCTCGATCGCGTGCACGATGGGGATGCGCACCCGGGTGGACGTGCTGACCTCTTCGACCGTGAGACCTGCGGCGATTCGAGCCTGCTGAAGCACTCGACCGATCAAGGGCCGGTCGTCTTCGGGGGAGTTGCCGATGGACACGGGGGCGCCTTTCGAGCGTGAGCCACCTGCTGGATGTTCAGTCTAGGGGGGGTACGAAAGGGTGGGGCAACCGGGAGGGCTGACTTTGTACGCCATCAGATTCGAACAGAGTCGGATTCGCCCGACCGCCCCTTGGAAGGACATCCTGCTGTCCCTCCCTTCAACTTGACGTACGGCCCGGCGAAACGGTTGCCCGCAAAACCCTCACGAACCTGTTTCCCCGCGAATCTGAGCCAACACCCCGTCGAGCTCGTCCGGCTTCACCATGACGTCGCGGGCCTTGGACCCCTCGCTCGGCCCGACGATGTTCCGGGACTCCATGAGGTCCATCAGCCGTCCGGCCTTGGCGAAGCCCACCCGCAGCTTGCGCTGGAGCATCGAGGTGGAGCCGAACTGAGTGGAGACGACCAGCTCGGCGGCCTGGCAGAGCAGATCGAGGTCGTCGCCGATGTCCTCGTCGATCTCCTTCTTCTGCTTCGTGCCGACCACCACGTCCTCGCGGAACACGGGTGCCATCTGGTCCTTGCAGTGCTTGACCACTGCGGCGACCTCGTCCTCGGTGACGAAGGCGCCCTGCATACGGGTCGGCTTGTTCGCCCCCATCGGCAGGAACAGTCCGTCACCCTTTCCGATGAGCTTCTCGGCTCCGGGCTGGTCGAGGATGACCCGGCTGTCGGCGAGCGAGGAGGTCGCGAAGGCGAGCCGGGAGGGCACGTTCGCCTTGATGAGACCGGTGACGACGTCCACCGAGGGGCGCTGGGTGGCGAGGACCAGGTGGATACCGGCGGCGCGGGCCAGTTGGGTGATACGGACGATCGAGTCCTCGACGTCGCGCGGCGCGACCATCATCAGGTCGGCCAGCTCGTCCACGATCACCAGCAGGTACGGGTACGGCGACAGCTCCCGCTCGCTGCCCTCGGGGGTCTTGAGCTTGCCGGTGCGCACGGCGTGGTTGAAGTCGTCGATGTGCCGGTAGCCGAACGCGGCGAGGTCGTCGTAGCGCAGGTCCATCTCGCGCACGACCCACTGCAGGGCTTCGGCGGCCTTCTTGGGGTTGGTGATGATCGGCGTGATCAGGTGCGGAATGCCCTCGTACGCGGTCAGCTCGACCCGCTTGGGGTCGACCAGCACCATCCGGACGTCCTCAGGGGTCGCCCGGACCATCACCGAGGTGATGAGGCAGTTGATGCAGGAGGACTTTCCGGAACCGGTCGCACCGGCCACCAGGACGTGCGGCATCTTCGCGAGGTTGGCCATCTCGTAGCCGCCCTCGACGTTCTTGCCGAGTGCGACGAGCATGGGGTGGTCGTCCTCGGCCGCGTCCGCGAGACGGAGCACGTCTCCGAGATTGACCATCTCGCGGTCGGTGTTGGGGATCTCGATGCCGACCGCCGACTTCCCCGGGATCGGGGAGATGATCCGGACGTCGGGACTGGCGACGGCGTACGCGATGTTCTTGGCGAGGGCCGTGATCCGCTCGACCTTGACGGCCGGGCCGAGCTCCACCTCGTACCGCGTCACCGTGGGCCCGCGGGTGAATCCGGTGACGGCCGCGTCGACCTTGAACTCAGTGAAGACGTTGGTCAGCGACGCGACGATCGCGTCGTTGGCGGCGCTCCGGGTCTTGCCGGGACCACCGCGCTCCAGCAGGTCGAGCGAGGGCAGCGAGTAGGTGATGTCACCGGAGAGCTGGAGCTGCTCCGCGCGGGCCGGCAGTGGCTGGGACTGCGACTGCGACCGCTCGGGAGCGGGCTTGGTCAGGTCGGGTACGCCCCCGGAGTGCGAGGTGTCCTTCTCCGGCTTTCCGGCCGGTTCGGGCTCCCGCGCCCCCGGGACCGGCGTGCCCGCCCGCTCGCGGTCCGCGGAGACGCCCTGTGTGAGGTCGGCGACGACGGGCGAAGGCGGCATGCCGTTGAGCACGGCGCCGTCGAGCGCGGCGGCAGCAGCTGCCGCGACGTCCACCGCGTCCATGGTCCGGTTCATCGCGGGCTGTACGGAGGCCCTGCGCGGCCTGCGGCGCTTGGCGAGGGCATCGGCCTCGACGCGGTCGGTGTCGTACACCTCGGACGGCTCGGAGCGGCGCGCGGATGAGCGGCGCGAGCGGTCGGGCAGGGCCTCGCGCCACTGCTCGTCGTACCGCTCGTCGTCGTTCTCGTCCAGCGCCTCGGGGTCGTACGCCGGCTCGATGATCCCCAGCTTGGAGCCGAGCAGCCGCAGCCGCTGCGGAATGGCGTTCACCGGAGTCGCCGTGACGACCAGCAGCCCGAAGACGGTGAGCAGCAGGAGCAGCGGAACGGCCAGCACTTCACCCATGGTGAAGATCAGCGGCTTGGAGGCGGCCCAGCCGATGAGTCCGCCCGCGTCCTGCATGGCCTCGGTGCCGTCCTCGCGGCCCGGCGATCCGCAGGCGATGTGGACCTGGCCGAGCACGCCGATGACCAGTGCGGAGAGCCCGATGACGATCCGGCCGTTGGCCTCGGGCTTCTCGGGATAGAGGATCAGCCGCACGGCGATGGCGCCGAGCAGTATCGGCACGAGGAGGTCGAGCCGGCCGAAGGCGCCGGTGACGAGCATCTCGACGAGATCGCCGACGGGTCCGCGCAGGTTCGACCAGGTGCCCGCCGCGACGATCAGGGCGAGGCCGAGCAGCAGCAGCGCGACGCCGTCCTTGCGGTGCGCGGGGTCCAGGCCCTTGGCGCCGCGCCCTATGCCCCGGAACAGTGCGCCGACGGCGTGGGCAGCGCCGAGCCAGACAGCGCGGACCAGGCGGTACACACCGTTGGTGGGCGAGGGCGCCGGTCTGGGCGCGGCCGCCTTCTTCGCCACCGCCTTCTTGGCGGGAGCCTTCTTCGCGGGCACGGTCTTCTTGGCGGCGGCCTTCTTCGCGGGCGCGGCCTTCTTCGCAGGGCCCGGGCCACCGCCGGCGCGCTTCGCGGTGCCCGCGCCCTGGGAACCCTTGCCGGACGTACGTGAGGCCATGGGGCCGAGGTTACCGGTGTCTGCGGCAGTGAACACGTGCGCGGGCCGGTTCACCCGACCGTGTCGCCCTGCGGAGGCCCCGAACTGACGCGCCCTCACCCGTGCCGGACCCCGGCGGGACCGCCGACCGGCCGGAACCACCGGCCAGTTGCCGCCGCGCCGGACCGAAGACACCTGTCGGCAAAGGGCGGTACGGAACCGGCGCGGCCGCCGTTACGAGGGAAGCGTCGCCGGTCCGCCGCCGGTGCCGGGCTCCAGCGCGTCCAGCGCCCGCCGCAGTCCGGTCAGCTTCCGTTCGAGATGAGCGGCGGTGGCCACCGCCGCGGCGTCCGCCGACTCGTCGTCGAGTTGCTTGGACAGCGCTTCGGCCTGCTCCTCGACGGCAGCGAGCCGCGCGGAGAGCTCGGCCAGCAGACCGGCGGGTTCCTTCTCGTGGCTCGCGCCGGTGTGCCCGCTGCCCTCGAGCTGGAGGCGCAGCAGCGCCGCCTGCTCCCGGAGCTGGCAGTTCTTCATGTACAGCTCGACGAAGACCGAGACCTTCGCCCGCAGCACCCACGGATCGAACGGTTTCGAGATGTAGTCCACCGCGCCCGCCGCATAACCCCGGAAGGTGTGATGCGGACCGTGATTGATCGCGGTGAGGAAGATGATCGGGATGTCCCGGGTCCGCTCCCGCCGCTTGATGTGCGCGGCGGTTTCGAAACCGTCCATGCCCGGCATCTGCACGTCCAGCAGAATGACCGCAAAGTCGTCCGTGAGCAGCGCTTTGAGCGCTTCCTCCCCTGACGATGCCCGCACCAGTGTCTGATCGAGCGCAGAGAGGATGGCCTCCAGCGCCAGCAGATTCTCCGGCCGGTCATCGACCAGGAGGATCTTGGCCTTCGGCACCATGGCCCGTCCTCCTCGCCCCGGAATTGCACCGGGCGCCGCCCCAGGGGACGACTCCCTTACGCCGTCCGTCCTTGTGCCGGTCATGGTAACCGCACCCCGCCCGTCACCACACCCTGTCACCGCGATGTCACGGTGCACATACCAGGAACGCGGCGCGAGACCAGAAGGTTCCCCGGAAATCGCGTTCCCACACCACTTCAGACGCGCTCGATCAACAAATCATGGTTGTTTCGCTCAATCGACGATCACTCTCCGCGCATCCACCCCTCCATAACGGAAAGCAGATGGTCAGGATCGACCGGCTTGGTGACGTAGTCGGACGCGCCGGACTCGATCGCCTTCTCCCGGTCGCCCTTCATCGCCTTGGCCGTCAGCGCGACGATCGGCAGCCCCGCGAACTGCGGCATCCTGCGGATCGCCGACGTCGTCGCGTAGCCGTCCATCTCCGGCATCATGATGTCCATCAGCACGACCGTCACATCGTCGTGCTGCTCCAGGACTTCGATCCCCTCGCGCCCGTTCTCCGCGTACAGGACCGACAGCCCGTGCTGCTCCAGCACGCTGGTGAGCGCGAAGACGTTGCGGATGTCGTCGTCGACGATCAGTACCTTCTCGCCGCTGAACCGGAACGTCCTGCGGGGCTCGGCCTCCGCCTCCTCCTGGACGCTCGGCGTCCAGGACTCCTGCGGAGCGGGCTGCGACGCCGGGGGCGCCGGCAGCGCGGACTGCTGCCCCGAGCCGCCCAGCGCCTTGCGGCGGCGCCTCAACAGCCCTGCGGCGCCGCTCTGGTCCTCCGCGCCCCCCGACTGGCCCGTTCCCCGGCCGAAGTCCTGGAAGCCCTGCCCGGCCTCGGGCAGCCGGCCGCTCTCGACGCCGGCGCCGTGCACCTCGATGGGCCCGGGTCCGATCTGCGGGTAGCCCTGCGGCGGGAGTTCACTCGGGTGCAGCGGCAGGTACAGCGTGAACGTCGAGCCCCGGCCGGGCTCGCTCGCCGCATGGATCTCACCGCCCAGCAGCCGCGCGATCTCCCGGCTGATCGACAGACCCAGTCCCGTACCGCCGTACTTGCGGCTGGTCGTACCGTCCGCCTGCTTGAACGCCTCGAAGATCACCAGCATCTTGCTGGACGCGATCCCGATCCCGGTGTCCGTCACCGAGAACGCGATCAGATCGGCGTCGGCGTCACGCAGCGAACCGGCCTCCAGCAACTGCTCCCGGATGGCGTTCGGCACCTCCGCCCCCGCGTGCCGGATCACCAGCTCGACGGCGCCGCTGTCGGTGAACTTCACCGCGTTGGACAGCAGATTGCGCAGTACCTGGAGCAGCCGCTGTTCGTCCGTGTGCAGCGTGGCCGGCAGTTCCGGAGACACCCGTACGGAGAAGTCCAGGCCCTTTTCCGCGGTGAGCGGCCGGAATGTCGCCTCCACGTAGTCGACCAGCTGGACCAGCGCGATCCGGGTCGGGCTGACATCCATCTTGCCCGCCTCGACCTTCGACAGATCGAGGATGTCGTTGATCAGCTGGAGCAGGTCGGAACCCGCCCCGTGGATCGTCTCGGCGAATTCCACCTGCTTCGGCGACAGATTTCCCTCGGCGTTGTCCGCCAGCAATTTGGCCAGAATGAGCAGCGAGTTGAGCGGTGTGCGCAGCTCGTGCGACATGTTGGCCAGGAACTCCGACTTGTAGCGCATCGAGACCGCGAGCTGTTCGGCGCGCTCCTCCAGGACCTGCCGCGCCTCCTCGATCTCGGTGTTCTTGACCTCGATGTCCCGGTTCTGCTGGGCCAGCAGCTCGGCCTTCTCCTCCAGTTCCGCGTTGGACGCCTGGAGTGCTTTCTGCCGGTTCTCCAACTCCTGCGAGCGGTCGCGCAATTGCTCGGTGAGCTCCTGCGACTGCTCCAGCAGCTTCTCCGTCGTCGTGTTGACGCTGATGGTGTTGACGCTGGTCGCGATCATCTCGGCGAGCTGGTTGAGGAAGTCCCGCTGGATATGGGTGAACGGCTGGAACGAGGCCAGTTCGATCACTCCGAGCACCTTGCCCTCGAAGAGCACCGGCAGCACGATCACATGTGCGGGCGGCGCCTCGCCGAGACCCGAGGAGATCTTCAGATACCCCGGCGGGACGTTGTCCACCTGGATCGTCCGCTTCTCCTCGGCGGCCGTGCCGATGAGCGTCTCGCCGGGCCGGAAGGACGTCGGCATGGAGCCGGCGGAGTAGCCGTAGCTGCCCCGCATCTGGAGCACGTACGCGCCCTCCCGGTCGCCCTCAGCGCCCAGTGCGTCGGGCTCGCCGGTCGCCGTGGCCAGGAAGAACGCGCCGTGCTGGGCGGAGACGACCGGTGTCAGTTCGCTCATGATCAGCGAGGCCACGTCCTCGAGGTCGCGCCGCCCCTGCATCAGGCCGGAGATCCGGGCGAGGTTGCCCTTGAGCCAGTCCTGCTCCTTGTTGGTGGCCGTGGTGTCACGCAGGTTGGCGATCATCGTGTTGATGTTGTCCTGCAGGGCCTGGATCTCACCGGCCGCGTCCACGTCGATCTTCAGATTGAGATCGCCGCGGGTGACCGCGGTGGCGACGGCCGCGATGGCACGCACCTGCCTGGTGAGGTTTCCGGCCATCTCGTTCACCGATTCGGTGAGGTCACGCCAGGTGCCGTCGACGTCCCGCACCCGCGCCTGACCGCCCAGCTGCCCCTCGGTACCCACCTCGCGGGCCACCCGGGTCACCTGCTCCGCGAACGAGGACAGCTGGTCGACCATCGTGTTGATGGTGTTCTTCAGCTCCTGGATCTCACCCCGGGCATCGATGTCGATCTTCTTGGTGAGATCACCCTTGGCGATGGCCGTGGTGACGGTGGCGATCTGCCGCACCTGACCGGTCAGGTTGGACGCCATCGAGTTCACGGACTCGGTGAGGTCCTTCCACGTACCGGCGACCCCGGGGACCCGTGCCTGGCCGCCCAGCTCGCCCTCCGTGCCCACCTCACGGGCGACCCTGGTCACCTCGTCGGCGAACGAGGACAGGGTCGTCACCATCGTGTTGACGGTGTCGGCGAGCTCGGCGACCTCGCCGCGTGCCTCGACGGTGACCTTCTTCGTCAGGTCACCGTTGGCGACGGCGGACGAGACCCGGGAGATGTTCCGCACCTGACTGGTCAGGTTGTTGGCCATCAGGTTGACGTTCTCGCTGAGGTCCTTCCAGATGCCGGTGGCACCGCGGACCCGCGCCTGGCCACCGAGGATGCCCTCGGTACCCACCTCGCGGGCGACCCGGGTCACCTCGTCACCGAAGTTCATCAGCTGGTCGACCATCGTGTTGACGGTCGTGACCAGTTCGAGGATCTCGCCCTTCGCGTCAACGGTGATCTTCTTGGAGAGGTCGCCCTTGGCGACGGCGGTGGTGACCTCGGCGATGTTGCGGACCTGAAGGGTCAGGTTGTTCGCCATGCCGTTGACGGACTGCGTGAGGTCCTTCCACGTACCGGACACACCCTGCACCTCGGCCTGTCCGCCGAGGATGCCCTCCGTACCCACCTCACGGGCGACCCGCGTCACCTGCTCGGCGAAGTTCGAGAGCTGGTCGACCATCGTGTTGAGGGTGTTCTTCAGCTCCAGGATCTCGCCGCGCGCGTCCACGTCGATCTTCTGCGACAGGTCACCCCGCGCCACCGCCGTGGCGACCTGGGCGATGTTACGGACCTGAGCGGTGAGGTTGCCCGCCATGCCGTTCACCGAGTCGGTCAGATCACGCCACACACCGGCCACACCGGGCACCTGCGCCTGGCCGCCGAGCCGCCCGTCCGTGCCCACCTCACGGGCCACCCGGGTCACCTGCTCGGCGAAGGCCGAGAGCTGGTCGACCATGGTGTTGATGGTGTTCTTCAGCTCCAGGATCTCGCCGCGCGCGTCCACGTCGATCTTCTGCGACAGGTCACCCCGCGCCACCGCCGTGGTCACCTGGGCGATCTGGCGCACCTGGGAGGTCAGGTTCCCCGCCATGAAGTTGACGGAGTCCGTGAGCTCCTTCCACGTACCGGAGACGCCGTCCACCCGCGCCTGACCGCCGAGGCGGCCCTCCGTGCCCACGTCACGCGCCATCCGCGTCACCTGGTCGGCGAACGACGACAGCTGCGCCACCATCGTGTTGACGGTGTTCTTCAGCTCCAGCATCTCGCCGGCCACGTCGACGGTGACCTTCTGCGACAGGTCACCGTTGGCGACCGCCGTCGTCACCTGCGCGATGTCCCGCACCTGACCCGTCAGGTTCCGGAACGCCGTGTTCACGGAGTCCGTGAGGTCCTTCCAGGTACCGGCGGCCCCCGGCACCTCGGCCTGGCCGCCAAGCCGGCCCTCGACGCCGACCTCCCGGGCCACCCGGGTCACTTCCGAACCGAAGGACTGCAGCTGGTCGACCATCGTGTTGACGGTGTTCTTCAGCTCCAGCATCTCGCCGGCCACGTCGACGGTGACCTTCTGCGACATGTCGCCGCTGGCCACGGCCGTCGTCACCTGCGCGATGTCCCGCACCTGGGTCGTGAGGTTACGGAAGACGGTGTTCACCGAGTCCGTGAGGTCCTTCCACGTCCCCGCGGCACCAGGCACCTGCGCCTGGCCACCGAGCACACCCCCGCCACCGACCTCGCTCGCCACCCGCGTGACCTCGTCGGCGAAGGTCCGCAGCGTCTCGGTCATCTGGTTGATGGTCTCGGCGAGCTGCGCGACCTCGCCCCGGGCGCTCACCCGCACCTTCTGCGACAGGTCACCGTTGGCGACCGCCGTCGTCACCTCGGCGATGCCCCGCACCTGGGAGGTGAGGTTCCCGGCCATCGTGTTGACGGAGTCGGTGAGGTCCTTCCACACACCGGCCACACCGGGCACGGTGGCCTGGCCGCCCAGCTCACCCTCGGTGCCCACCTCGCGGGCGACCCGCGTCACCTCGGAGGAGAACGACGACAGCTGGTCGACCATCGTGTTGACGGTGTTCTTCAGCTGAAGCATCTCGCCGGCCACATGGACGGTGACCTTGCGCGACAGATCGCCCTTGGCGACCGCCGTCGTCACCAGCGCGATGTCGCGCACCTGTGCCGTCAGCCGGTACGCCATGGTGTTCACGGAGTCCGTGAGGTCCTTCCAGGACCCGGACATGCCCCGCACCTGGGCCTGGCCGCCCAGCTTGCCCTCGGTGCCCACCTCGACCGCGACCCGCGTCACCTGCTCGGTGAACGCGGACAGCTGGTCGACGAGGTTGTTGACCGTACGGGCCACCTTCAGGAACTCGCCGCGCAGCGGCCGTACCGTCTCGTCCGTGGTGTGCGACCGGAGCTCCATCCGCTGCTCCAGGTCACCGTCGGCCACCGCCGACAGCACCCGCCCGACCTCCGAGACCGGTCGCGCGAGATCGTCGACGAGTTCGTTGGAGGCATCGATCGCGGCGGCCCAGGCCCCCTCGCAGGCGCCCGTCTCCAGCCGCTCGGTGAGCTTGCCCTCGCGTCCGACGACCCGCCGCACCCGCGCGAGCTCACCCGTGAGGTGGACATTACGGTCGGCGACCTCGTTGAAGACGGCCGCGATCTCCGCCATGGTGCCCTCACCGGAGACCGTCAGGCGCCTGCGGAAATTGCCGTCACGCATGGCCACCAGACCGGCCAGCAGTCTGTTGAGCGCTGCGGCGTCGACTTCGATGGTTCCATTGCGCTGCTTCTTCACGGACTGTCCGCCTTTAGTGCGCGTGCTTGTTCCCCGCGCCGCCACGCCAGACTCCACCGTGTCCCTCCCGCAGGGTTGACCGTATCGCTCGGGTCTTCTCTGGGAGCTTGCCCAGATCCTCTATGGCTCACCGCCACAGCCCACCGTTGACGGGTGACTATGCGGACGTCAAATCGTTGAAACCTACCAGGCCGGAACCGGTCCGGGTGGTCGGTCCAATGGTTGTCCCACATCACCCCCTTGGGAAGCCCACACTTGTCCGGTCACAGGCCTGTATCCGCCCGTCCTTGCCCGAAGACGGCCCTCGTGTACCCGGTGCGGGGACGGAGCGTCTAGCCTGGCAAGCGAATCGAAGCGGCGAGAAACGGGCACAGGACTCGGGGAAGCGACGAGACACCATATGGGGAGTGCTGTGATCACGGCGCGCGCGGCTGCCACCTTCGACCCGGTCGGGCGTTCCGTCGCGACCGCCCGCGCCTTTGTCCGCGACACCCTCCAGGGGTGGGGCTACACCGATGTCGTCGATGACGCCGTCGTCCTCACCAGCGAGCTCGTCACCAATGCGGTGGTCCACGCGGGCACCGCCGCGGACGTGCTGTGCCTTCGCACGGAGGACGGCGTCAGGGTCGAGGTCTCCGACCACTATCCGGAGCGGGAGATCCCGCTCCAGTCCACCGGTCCCGACTTCGTGAACCCGGACCGGGAGAACGGCCGCGGCCTGCTCCTGTGCGCCGCGCTGGCCTCCCGCTGGGGCGTCGAGTACTCCCCCGCGCACAAACACGTCTGGTTCCAGCTCGACCTGCCCGACCGCCCGGTGGGCATCCGTTCCGCCGGTCCGCTGCTCCCCGTCGGTCTGCTCCCGGTCACCGACGAACGAGTCAGGGTCGCCGTCGTCCAGATCGACAGCGCGGGCGCCATCGCCGCATGGAACGACGACGCCGCGTATCTGTTCGGATACACGGCGGACCAGGTCACCGGCAAACAGCTCACCGACTTCACCGCCTGGCCGCAGACCCCCGGCACCAACACGGGCATCGCCGACGCGCTCCGCCTCTCCCGCTGGGAGGGCAGCTACGGCATCCGGGGTGCCGACGGGCGCACCATCCCCGTCTACGGCTCGCACCTGCGCGTACGGGATACCCAGGGCGAGCCCTCGACGGTCTGCCTGCTGGTCCGCGACTACGAGCGGGCCGTGCTCCAGTCACCGGTCCGCGCCCCTGTCTCCGACTCGAACACCGAGAGCCGCAAGACGGACCCCTTCGAGGTCTTCATCGGCTCCCCCGCCCCCGAGGACCTCGACGGTCTGCTCCAGCGCACCGTCGAGCGGGCCCGCGACATGCTCGACGCCGACGCGGCCTTCCTGCTGCTGGCCACGGACGACGAGACGGAGCTGGAGGTACGGGCCACGACCGGCCTCCCCTCAGCCCGCCAGCGCTTCGCCCGCGTCCCCGTCGAGGCAGGCACCGGACGGTACGGCTCCGCGCGCATGCCCGCGGTCCACGAGGACCTCGACGCCGTCCCCGGCGCCGTCCCTCTGCTGGGCAACACCGGTATGCGTTCGGTGGTCACGGTCCCGCTGAAGGTCGAGGGCCGCCTCACGGGCTCCCTGGGCGTCGCGGCCGAGGCAGCCGGACGGTACTCCAACGAGGAGGCCCTGCGTCTCCAGTTCGCGGCGGACCGCATCGCCCTGGCCGTCGAGTCCGCCCGCCTGGGCGAACTGGAGCGGCTGCGCCGCGGTTCCCTCTCCTTCCTCGTCGAGGCGTCGGACCTCCTCGCGGGGACGCTCGACCGGGACCAGACCCTGGCCCTGATGGCCCAGATGACGGTCCCCACCCTGGCCACCTGGTGCGCCGTCTACACGATCGCCGACCAGTCCTCGGACCCGTACCTCTCGTACGTGCTGCACGAGGACGAGGAGCGCATCGACGGCCTCAAGGCCCTGCTCTCCAAGATCGCCCCGCCGGACCCGGTACCGGCCCCCGGTGCCCGCGTCTGGTCCGCCCCTTCCGAGGCCGCCCACCAGGCGGCCCTGCGGATCTCGATGCGGAACATCGGCCCCGGCAACGAGGGCTGCGGGATTCGCACCACCCTTGCCACGGCGGCCGCCGTCGGCGGAGAGACGGTGGTCCTTCCGCTCGTCGCCCGCAACCGCGTCATCGGCATGCTGACGCTCGGCAAACCGTCCGACGACCACTTCCGCCAGGAGATCCTGGAACTGGCCGAGGACCTCTCCCGCCGGGCCGCACTGGCGCTCGACAACGCCCGCCTGTACTCCGAGCGCATGGCGATCAGCCAGTCCCTCCAGCGCAGCCTGCTGCCGCCGGGGCTGCCGGACGTGCCCAATGTCGAGATCGAGGTCATCTACCGGGCGGCCGGCGAGGGCAACGAGGTGGGCGGCGACTTCTACGACGTCTTCCCGATCCGCGACGGCGCCTATGGTTTCGCCATCGGTGACGTCTGCGGCACCGGCCCGGAGGCCGCGGCCGTCACGGGCCTGGCCCGCCACGCCCTGCGTCTGCTCGCCCGCGAGGGCTTCGGCGGCCCCGCGGTCCTGGAGCGGCTCAACGCCGCGATCCTCGACGAGGGCGCCCGCAGTCGCTTCCTGACGCTGCTGTACGGGGAGCTGTGGCCGCAGGAGGACGGCAGCGCACTGCTGAAGGTGGTCTGTGCCGGTCACCCGCTGCCGCTGCGCCTGCGCCAGGACGGCTCGGTCGAATCCGCGGCGGAACCGCAGCCTCTGCTCGGCGTCATCGAGGACCTGGAGCTGTACGAGCAGACGGTGACCCTCGACCCGGGCGACGTCCTGTTGTGCGTGACCGACGGCGTCACCGAACGCCGTGAGGGCACCCGCATGCTCGGCGACGACGGCCTGGCGGACGTGCTGGCCACCTGTACGGGCCTCACGGCCGGCGCGGTGGCGGCACGGATTCTGCGGGCGGTCGAACGATTCGCCGCCGAACCGGCCTCGGACGACATGGCCATCCTCGCGATGCGTGTCCCGGAACCGCCGGCCGCATAGCCATTGGTGTCCAGAGCACTATTCAACGTAGTGGATGTGGTCTCCCGGGGATACGGACGGCGGCTGCGGCAACGGTTGCCAGGTCTTCGCTCGAGAAGCTGGCGCGGCTCAGCACCGCCAGGGATTGGTTCGTCGCCAGCGTGCACAACGCCAGCTCTGCCGCCTCCTGCTCACCGGCCCCCGCCGCCAGCAACGCCTGCTCCAGTCCCGCCCGCAAACCGTCGATCATGGCGCGGACCATCGCCCGGCCCTCCGCGTCAAGCGCCGGGAACTGCGTTGCCGACACCGTGAGCAGGCAGCCATCCGGAACCGTCGGGTCGGCGATGCGGTTCAGGGCGACCTGCAGGAAGGCGGCCACAACGGCGCTCGGGCTCGAGTGGGGGCCGGACAGCGCCTGCTCGTACAGCGGGTGGTAGGTCTGCGCGTAGCGTTGGAGGCTTTTCCGGAAGAGGGCGCTCTTGTCGCCGAAGGTGCCGTAGAGCGAGCCCCGGCCCAGGCCCGTGCCCTCGGCCAGGCGATCGATCGAGGCCTCCGAATAGCCCCAGCGCCAGAAGACGTGCATCGCACGTCGTAGCGCATCGTCCACGTCGAATTGCTTGCGGCCTGCCATGGTCGTCAGCCTACACATCTTGTACCGATCGTTCAAAGATGGGTATGGTCGCCAGCATGACAACCTTGAGTTCAATGCGGCTGCCCGACGGGTTCACCGACGTATTCACCAGCCGGCTCGTGGAGGTGAAGGGACTGCGGCTGCACGCGGTCACCGGCGGGGAAGGTCCGGCGCTGCTGCTGGTAGGCGGGTGGCCCCAGACCTGGTACGCCTGGCGGGAAGTGATGCCCGCGCTCGCCCGCGAGCACACCGTCGTCGCCGTCGACTCGCGCGGGTCCGGGCTCTCCGACAAGCCCGACGACGGATACGACGCCGGCACGCTGGCCGCCGATCTGGTTGCTCTGATGGCCGCGCTCGGGCACGACCGGTTCGACGTGGTCGGCCACGACATCGGCATGTGGACCGGATACGCCCTCGCCGCCGATCACCCCGAGCGGGTGGGCCGGCTCGCCGTCGTCGACGCCATCATCCCTGGTATCACGCCGACGCCGTCGGTCTTCAGCCCGGCCGCGGTCAGCCAGCGGCTCTGGCACTTCGGCTTCAATCGGCTCACCGACCTCAACGAGGAGCTGGTCCGAGGGCGGGAGCGGCTCTTCTTCGGCTACCAGTTCGCCAAGAAGGCAGCCACCCCGGACGCGATCCCCGCGTACGCCGTCGACGTCTACGTCGATGCGATCGTCGCGGATCCTCGCGGGCTGCGGGCGAGCTTCGCGTACTACCGCGCGCTGGACGAGACGATCGCGCAGAACGAGCAGCGCAGGAAGACCCGGCTGACGCTGCCGGTGCTCGCCATCGGCGGCGAGCGGTACAGCGGCGCGATGGTCGCCGAGACGATGCGGCTGGCGTCCGACGACGTCACCGAGGTGGTCCTCGACGACTGCGGCCATTACGCAGCCGAGGAACAGCCGGCGCGGTTTACCGAGGTCCTGGAGGACTTCCTCGGTGGCAAACCGATAGCAGGCGTGCCGCACGGCTGACACATTCGTGGCGGAGTTTCGCCATGCCTGTCTTGCGCCCCCGCTCACTCACGTTGCGGTGCGCCCCCGCGTGCCAAGAATCGACGGCGATACGTATGCCGTCAGTGGTGCGCGAGGAAGAATGTCGATGTCCACAGTCAGCTACCGCAGGGCCCCGGCCGCGATGATCGCGGCGTTGCTCCGCGCCGGTACCGCCCCACCATCCACCAAAGCCGACAAAGCGATGGGCTAGACCAGCGGCGACACCCACTGGCCCTCCTCGGCATCACCTAACGACCTCTGCCGGGGCCCTGCATAGCCATAGCCGCACCAATCCGGATACGCGAAAGGCCCCCGCCGTTAAGCGGGGGCCTTTGCTTTGTCCGAGCCCCAATGCGGAATCGAACCGCAGACCTTCTCCTTACCATGGAGACGCTCTACCGACTGAGCTATTGGGGCCTTGCTGCCCTGCGGCAACGAGCTAAAGCATACCCGAATCCAGGGGGTGCGCAAAACCATCTGCCGCACCGTCATGGCCCCCTGCCCGGAGGCGCGTTGGCTCCCCCGCCTGCACCCGCAGCCGGCGGACGTGAGGGCCTGGAACGGCTCCGGAACGGCTCCGGAACGGCTCCGGAACGCAGAAAAGCCCCGTGCCACAAGGGCACGGGGCTTAACTATCAAAAGGAGTTCGGCGGCGTCCTACTCTCCCACAGGGTCCCCCCTGCAGTACCATCGGCGCTGAAAGGCTTAGCTTCCGGGTTCGGAATGTAACCGGGCGTTTCCCTAACGCAATGACCACCGAAACACTATGAAATTAACCAACACCGGAACAAAACACGGCCGTTCGTTATTTCAGAACTAACACAGTGGACGCGAGCAACTGAGGACAAGCCCTCGGCCTATTAGTACCAGTCAGCTCCACCCGTTACCGGGCTTCCACATCTGGCCTATCAAC